>JBGSOH010000052.1:0-10156 GCA_041739205.1 Saprospiraceae bacterium | reverse complement strand
ATAGGATATAGACAAGGAGTTCTGCAAGGAGACCAAAATGGCAATTTAGTATTATCAACAGCAGCAACACATCTAGAATCAGGAATAACATTGATAGATATCGAAAATATAAAAGAAGTATACCAAAAATTTAAAGTGATTTTTGATCAAAATACGAGGTATTGAAATTAAAGTAGCCAAGCAATTACTTAAAGTATATTTTGATAAATACCAACCTCAATATTGGCTTTTCGAAGGGAAAGAGAATCACTCACAACAATGTATGACCTTTATTGTGAAGGATTTTGTCTCGGCTTGCAAAACAACTTTGGTATTGAAGAAGAGAAGCAAAACATAAAGAAGGAATTAGATCTAATCGAGGCAATAAATTAAAAAACGTGATAGAATCGAGTAGACGGCTTCACCATTCTAGACAGATGGGGAGCACCTCTAATCAGTTTTCGCAATTTCATTTCATCTAGCTGTAAACCGTTGTTTGCAGTTCCTTCATTTATGAGTAAAATCTTTCACTCAGATGCTATTTTATAGCACCATTCAGTCTCAGTTCGCAAATTGATGTGTTCGGTCTAAAGTAAATGTCCAAAAGTAATTGATACCTACATTTCTTAAGTCGTTGTAGTGTAAAAGATGTTATCAGAATTATGTATACATCCATGCATCAACATCCATCGGAATCAATTAATACCGTATCAAACAAGTGGACAATGATGGTAAGTTTAGCTATAGTGACATAGCGAATGTGATATACATGCAACGGAGAAACCAACATATATCCCAATCCGGCCACATCACAAGTGACTATCTCAACTACAGAACCATCATCAATGAAAATCGTTGAAGTCTATGGCTAAGTACTCACAAAACAGGATATATCTAAAGGACAAAACACTATAAATCTGGCAGAACTTCCAACAGGAATCCTTATCTTTGTGGTCGGAGACCAGAGATATAGGGTTTTGAAGGAATAAAATGGAGTTAGAAAAATATTTATTACAAACAGATGAGCAACAAGAAGTCTTTGATTTTTACAGTCAGGGACCTAAAGGAAATATTCATAAAAGAATAGCTTACATGGCAACAACGATACCTAATTTATGGCAACTTGTAATGGGAGATTATAATATTAAAACTGACGAAATAGATTTTTTAAATGTAACGAATAACAACGATAGAGATAAAGTATTAGCAACAGTCGGTTCAACTCTTTACTCATTTTTCTGTAAAAAACCATCTGTAATGGTATATGCAAAGGGTAGCACACAAGCAAGGACAAGATTGTATCAAATAGGAATAAACTCTATGTATGAAAGTATAGTACAAGATTTTGAAATATTCGGGGAACTTGATGGTGAGTTTGAACGTTTTACAAGAGATGTAAATTATCATTCTTTTATAGTCATTAAAAAATAAATTATGAAGCCAAGTCAAATAGAATCATTAGATATTAAAAGGAAACCAATAATTGCCATCAATAAAAAATTAAACAGTGCCAGAAATATGGAACTTCCACAGTTTAAGATAGACAATATTGAAAATGCTATTAAAAATACGAATCTGCTTGAACTTATTGATAAAATCAACAAAGAGCGAATCACGAAGCCATAACAAAAGCTTTGACGCTAGTTTTGGCTATTGCCAAAAACCGTCGCAAATCGCAGCCGTTAGGTCAATATCATATAATGGTGTAAGCCAAAAATCCTTTGTAAACATAATATTATGATCCAATAAATGAAAAAAATACTGTTTAAATGGAGTGAATTAAAAACTACTTTTTGGTTTATTCCAGTCATTATGATTATCATTTCAATCATACTGGCAATAGGAATGGTGTATGTGGACGGACTGATTAATTTTTCACAAGATGGTTTAAGTCGTTTCTTTTTGGTGAAGAGTTCAAATTCAGCCCGAAGCATATTATCAACTATATCTGGTGCGATGATAGGTGTGGCTGGAACTGTTTTTTCCGTCACACTGGTAGCCTTAACACTTGCATCTTCACAATTAGGTCCGAGACTCATCAAAAACTTCATGTATGTTCGACTCAATCAGGTAGTGTTGGGTTCATACATTTCTACCTACCTCTATTGTCTGCTGGTTTTAAATTCGGTAAAAGATGGTGATCATTATACCTTCATACCTTCTTTATCTATACTAGTGGCAATTATTGCTGCGATTTCAAATATTGTTTTACTAATTATTTTTATCCACCGAATTGCTATCAGTATTCAAGCAGATTATGTGATATCCAATATTTCAGACTTTATCACTAAACAAATACAAATGCTGTTTCCTGAAAAAATGGGAGAGGAAAAAGAAAGTGAAGAAAGCATTGATACCTCTACTGCTATTGCAGGTTATCAAACGAAGAATTCTATAAAATCCCCAAGGAGTGGTTATCTTCAGTATATCGACAGTGAAACTTTGCTGGAAATCATAACCAAGAATGATGCACTACTCGAGTTGTATCATAGGCCTGGAGCCTATTTGGTAAAAGGTATGGAGATAGGATTACTATTTTCAAAGGACAATAAAAAAGAAAATATGGTTGAAGATATTTTAAACCAATTTGTTATTGGTAAAACCAAAACATCTCAACAAGACATAGAATTTTCTATCGACCAGATGGTAGAAATAGCTGTACGTGCCCTCTCTCCAGGAGTAAATGACCCATATACCGCTATTGCTTGTATTAATAACCTTACATCTGCCATGTGCCAATTAGCACAAACAAAGTTTCCTTCAAAATATCGGTTCGATAAAAAAGAAAATCTCAGAATTATTGCAGATGCACTGGACTTTAACGGAGTTTTAGATGCTGCATTTAACCAAATCAGGCAGATGTCAGGAGGAAATACGGCTGTTATCATAAGATTGATGGAGGCGCTGACAACTATATATGGATTTATAAAGAAAGAAAGCTACAAAAAGCAAGTAATCAAACATGCCGAGATGGTTTTAAGAATTGGCAAGCAAACCATTAATGAACAGAATGACATTCAAGATCTAATTTATAGATCAAAGAATATTTTGCAGTGATGAAGAACCACTGGCTAAAACATTGTCTAAGCGTAATGCGGACTGCACAGCTAAAATTGAGTTTTTTTACTTCTAATTAGCTTTGCAGTAGGCTGACAGTTAATGATCCGAAATCCCGAACTAAGTTTATTCTAGACCGTTGTGTGCAGTGCTAGTTGACACCTCACGAGATTATACATTGACAAAAAATAAGCAAGTTTCGGGTTTTACATCCTTAAAATTGTTCCGAAATTTGCACCATTAAATTTAAGAAAATGAATGAGCAGGAATACATTAACTACAACAGAATTGCAGAAGCAATTGAATACATAAAAACAAATTTTAAAAAGCAACCTAACTTGGATGATATTGCCAAACAAGTTCATTTAAGCCCTTTCCATTTTCAGCGTTTGTTTAGTGAATGGGCAGGAACAACACCAAAAAAGTTTCTGCAATACATAAGCATTGAACACTCCAAAAAACTATTGACCGACAATCAGGCTACGCTTTTTGAAACAGCTTATGAAACAGGACTTTCAGGCACGGGGAGACTCCATGATCTTTTTATTAATATTGAAGGAATGACACCAGCCGAATACAAAAACGGTGGCAAAAATCTACACATCAATTTCAGTTTTACAGAAAGCCCTTTTGGAAAGATAATTGTTGCTTCCACACCGAAAGGGATTTGTTATATGGCTTTCAATGACAATGAAGAAAAAGCGTTAGAAGAATTAAAAGCAAAATTTCCTAACGCAACTTTTCAAAGAAAGTTTGATTTGATTCAGCAAAATGCTTTATTCATTTTTCAGAATGATTGGAACAAATTACCCCAAATAAAACTACATCTAAAAGGTACAGATTTTCAAGTTAAAGTTTGGGAAACACTTTTAAAAATCCCAATGGGCCAACTAACTACTTATGGTAGCATTGCAGATAAAATAAGAAATCCAAATGCTCCAAGAGCAGTAGGAACAGCTATTGGCAACAATCCTGTTGCTTTTTTAATTCCTTGCCATAGAGTAATACAATCTAATGGAAATATTGGTGGCTATATGTGGGGCAACACCAGAAAAACAGCAATCATTGGTTGGGAAAGTGCTATGACTGATAAGCAGTAATTTAGCAAGAAATGGGTTTTATATCTTTCAATGTCTGTTCATCTTTGCGCCATTATAAACAATTAAATTTTTTTAAAAGATGAGTACATTCATTTTAGTTCATGGTTCTTGGCATAGCTCTTGGAATTGGCATAAAGTATTGCCAATATTAGAACAAAAAGGGTATCATGCAATATCAATTGATTTGCCAGGCATGGGCAGAGACAAAACCCCTATTCAAAACGTTACTTTGGAAGTAACAGTAAATAAATTACTCGAAATAATTGACAATGCAGAAGGTAAAGTTATTTTGGTGGGACATAGTAAAAATGGAATTGTCGTTTCACAAGCTGCCGAATACAGACCACATAAAGTTGAGAAGTTGATTTATCTAGCTGCCTATTTAATTCCAAATGGGAAGACACAGGCTGAATATTCAGCACAAGACACAGATGGTGTCTTAAAGCCACATGTTAACAGATTTCCTGAAACCAAATCACACACTTTGCAGCCAATAATTTACAAAGAAGGCCTTTACCACGACTGCGATGATGACATAACTGAAATGGCAAAATGTATTTTAAACCACGAAAGTGCAGCAACAGGTATTACACCTTTGCAACTTACCGAAACCAATTATGGTAGTGTCCCGAGATATTACATTGAATGCACCAAGGACAGAGCAGTAACTCCTTTTATTCAGCAGAAAATGTACACTGAGACACCTTGTGTAAAAGTATATCAAATGTCCACAAGTCATTCACCTTTTTTCAGTAAGCCAAAAGAACTGTGCAATATCCTAACAGAAATAGCATCCAGCTAAACTGACTAATGAAGCACAGCACAAAATCGAGAAGACGGCCCCACCCGACTAGACTTTTGGTAGCGCCTCTCGTACTTCATCACGACTTTAGGGTGACACCTTTTTTGTCCACCCATCTCGCTATGACGAGCTCCTTCCCTTCGATGCTAAGTATAAGGCATCAACCTTGCAAGGTTGGTAAGTCTTCTAGGTAGGTCAAAAATCCTTCAGTCAATCGCTGTCGGATCTACTCATCAGGTATCAAAACTTAAAGCGTTAGTATGATCCTGTTAAATTTGGCAAAGGTTGTGCCCTCTTACCAACCTCTTATCCGGTTCCTAAATCCCCTGCTCTTTGCTTACGCGAACCAAGCAGATTACCGACCTTTGCAGTTCTGTTTACTTCAGTGCATAGATCACTCTAAACTCCGCCGAGGCGGACAGTTTGCTAATACTTCGGGAAGTTAAGACCGCGTTTGTAAAACTTTCAATCTTTAATAACTTGTTTTACAACAAGTTGTAAAACTAACATTTTAGTTGTACATTTGCCATTCAAGGCACTCGCAAGCAGTAGCACGAACATACCACCTTATCGGGACGGCACGACATCTAGAGCAGACATTGTGCGAAATTTGATTAAATGCATCTTATTGAAATAGAATGACATGATGAAAATGAAACAGATAAAACGTATATTCGGAATCTTATTTATTATTGCAGGAATAAGCTCCTTATACTTCGTGCCATGGATTTTGGTAAGAGCATGGATAATGCCACTGCCTGATACGGTTCAAGAGCAACTCAACGAAGGAATAAATTATGGATTTGATGGAATGGTTGTTTACATGGAAAAAGCCGGAAATCCTCCGGAGTTTTATGCCGCCGGCTGGCATGACCGAAAAAAGAAAATACCTGCCTACCCACAATCATTATTCAAAATTGCGAGTATTACAAAGTTATATATAGCTGTTGCTACTACAAAATTAGTTAAAGAAGGGTGTTTGTCTTTGGATAAAACACTTGCGGAATATTTTCCGGAACTTGCGGAAAGAATTGAATATTCAGACAGGATAACTCTGAGAATGATGGTGCAGCATAGGACTGGCATTCCAAATTTCGTTGACCATCCTGATTTTTGGACAAAACCTCCAAAAAACAGACAAGAAACACTAGAGTACGCGTTGGATTTGCCTGCCGACTTTGAACCAGGTGAAGATTATGGTTATTCAAATACCAATTATATGTTGATTGAGGACCTTATTGATAATACTTTGGGTTATCCACACCAACAATATATCAAGGAGAGAATATTGATTCCGAATGGACTGAAACACACTTTTGGTTCACTTAGTGAAGTGAATATCGACGATGTAATGAGCGGCTATTATGTTGGTGTTCAAACAGATTTCAAGTATGAAAATACTGGCTTAATGCTTGCTACAGCTGAAGACGTGGGCATATTCTTGCGGGCGTTAAACGATGGTTCGGTGTTTAATGATGGTGAGCAGGGAATTTATACTTCAATTTACGTTTATGATCATACGGGTCTACTTCCTGGTTACCAGAGCATTGCAAAATACCATAAAAATATGGATATGGTTGTCATTCAATTTAATAATACAACTAATTTTAATGGATATGAGTGGAATTTAGCTGAAATCATATATAGTCGTATTGTTAAAATAGTGAAGAATAAAAAAGGTTCTTGACAATGTACAAAGGGCATTAAAACGCCACATACATATAACAAGTGATAGATCGATATCTATGATGTATTTGTAGACCATCTCGATGTCTCCTTTGATTTCTGTAGAGCTTGTCTTGCACTGGGATTTGGTCTGAACCCACAGTTCGATTCGTTGAAGTTGAAACAGGTTGTGCCACCATACCCAGCCTGATTAGCTTCCTCTCCGGTTCCTATGTGACGATACCGACTTTTGCAGCTCTGTTTACTTCAGTGCATGGATCACTCCAAACAACCTTTAAGCTTGTTATTACTTCAGTACGTTACGATCCCGTATGAGAGACTTTAACTCTCTAAATAACTTGTTTTGCAACAAGTAGTACAGTTAACATAATAGTCGTACATTTGCCATTCAAGGCACACAAGCTATTTAAGACAGCCATCCCTATCAGAAAGGGAAGTAGTAAATAGCAGCCGTTATGCTTAATTTTAAACAAATACCAAAAATATGAAGAACTTAGTAATTGTAATAGCTTTCCTAATTTCAACTATAAACCTTTTTGGACAAGATGTAACATTCAAATCCAAAGCTAATGACCTAATAGAAAATGCTGTTGAAGAGAATCAATCTATCGGAATTGCTGCTGGATTTTCAATAAACGGAGAAATTAAATGGCAGAATTCAGATGGCTTTAGTAATGTGGAGCGCAAAATAGCTTTTGACACTTTGACAACGACAAGAATAGCTTCTATAACCAAACTAATGACTGCAATAGCAATAATGCAGTTGTATGAACAGGGAAAATTAAATTTGGACAAACCGATTCAAACATACTTGCCAACTTTCCCAAAACAGAAAGAAGGAGAAATTACTATTAGGCACTTATTGCAACATACATCAGGAATAGACGGATACAAAAACAGTAAGGAACAAGAAAACAAAACAAATTATGCTACCTTGTCGGATGCCGTTTCCATATTTAAAGACAGAGACCTAGTAGCAACGCCTGGACAAACCTTCCATTACACTACTTATGGTTATGTCGTGTTAGGTCTTCTCATAGAAGAAGTATCTGGAATGAGTTATGAATCATATTTGCAATCCAATATTTGGGACAAAGCTCAAATGATAAGCACTGGAATAGAATATTTTGATAAAGTCATTCCTAATAAATCAATGATATTTCACAAAAGTTCCAAGGGTAAAATTAAAGAAGTGAAACAAACAAATTTAAGCGATAGAATTCCGGGTGGTGGAGTATATTCAACAGTTTCGGATATATTAAGATTTGGGGATGCCATTTTAAATTTTAGTTTAATAAAGGAGTCTACTTTTAAAATGATGGTCGAAAATCCAAATCTTAAAACACAAGGAAATGGCTATGGGTTAGGTTTGTATCTATATGGAGAGAATCCTAATTACGGAAACGTATATGGCCACAATGGGACTCAGACAGGGGCTTCTACATTTTTGATGTTGCTACCCGAACAGAAGACTACAATCGTCGTACTCTCAAATACATCAGGTGTAATTCAGACGGTTTCAGACATTACAATAAAATTATTTGACATTGCAGCAGAGGCAAATAAATAAGAAAAAATGTAATAATTAAACCTAAAATGAAGACCATTAAATTTCATTTTTTATTTTTAGCAATCAGAATATTTATTTCAGCCATTTCATTTTCTCTACAGAATTTAACTATTTCCAATGACACCATTCCATGCACATTAAGTGACTACAACAATATTGTTGTTAAAGCAATAATAAATGACATTAGTACATTGAATTTGATATTTGACTATGGTACAACAAGCGATAGAAACATTGAATTGAACAACAACAACAACAACAACAACAACAACAACAACAACAACAACAACAACAACAACAACAACAACAACAACAACAACAACAAATCAAACAAAAGCTTTTAATTAAAAAACAAAGTAGAATTTTCCAAAGTTAAAAATGAATGATAAAATAAAATCCGTTACAAAATCAGACTTAGATGGACTGAGAAAAGTAGTTGACTCAAGCGAACTGTTTCCGTCTGAATACTTGGAAGACATGATGTCAGATTACTTCAATAATCCTGAAACTCAAGACATTTGGTTTACATACATTGACAATGACATACAAGTTGCAATTGGATATTGTGTGCCTGAAAAGTTGACTGACGGGACCTATAATTTATTAGCAATAGGCGTTTCACAAGACGCACAAAGGAAAGGAATAGCTAGCCAAATGATGAAATATATTGAACAACTACTAAAACAAAAAGATGGTAGGATACTCATTGTAGAGACATCGAGTGACGATGCCCAGATGGGTGCAAGAAATTTTTATAAAGAAATTGGATATGCACAAGTCGCAGTAATTAAGGACTTTTGGAATGATGGTGAGGACAAAATAGTTTTTTGGAAAAGGTTGTAATGTCCGATGGAAGAACAAAACAAAAAAATTGAATGGTGGGGATACTCATTCCCAATTTTATTAGCAATCTTAGTCAGCTCTCAAATCTAATTGCTATTTAGAGTTTGTAGCGTCGTACTTGTTAATTAGAACATAACCAAAGGACAAAACAAAATAAATCTACTACAACTTCCCACGGGAATTCCTATCTTTGTGGTCGAAGAGCAAAGATGTAAGTTGAGAAAGGAGTAAAATATGGATCAACCAAAGTATGATTTTAAAAGGACAAATGAACTACACTTTGACTTTATAAGTATAGGGAAGAAAGGAGAAATCCATAAAAGAGTAACCTTTATTGAATTGCAATATGGTTTTTTCAATATGGGACTTGGCGATCTAAATCCTAAAACAGCTGAAGTAGATTACTTTTCGGTTAGTGATAACGGCGATAGAAATACCGTACTTGCTACCGTTTCAGAAATTATTGAATCATTTTTTGATCTATACCCTTCTCATACGATATATTTTAAGGGTACATCAAAATCTAGAACACGACTTTATCAAATAGCAATAAATCACTATTATGATGAACTTTCGGCAAGATTCCACATACTTGGGGAACTTGATGACAAAATGACACGTTTCAAAAGAAATACCAATTATAAATCATTTCTAATACTTAAAAAGTAATAAAATATGAATGTTAAAGAAGTAAAAAATAAGGAAAAGCTTAAGACAAACACTTCAAAAACAATATTCCCACAAGTCAAAATTGATGGGTTTCACGATGCTATTAAAAATACTGACATGTTGAAAGTGGTTGAACAAATTAAAAAGGAGAAAATCACGAACACATAACTTGCCCTGAACTCGGTAGAGACAAAAGCTTTTTTGCCTAAAAAACTGTCTAAAACACTACCGTTGGGTAGCAAGCGTAACAAAATATAGTAATACCATAAAACACAATGCAAGACATACTTTTTGACTTTATCTCAAAATACGTTTCCCTGACTGATGATGAAAAGAACGCTATACTTGCGTTAGACATATTCCATTCTGTCAAGAAAGGGACAACTTTACTCAAAGAAGGACAAAAATCGAATGATAATTACTTTGTTTTAAAAGGATGCTTACGAAAAT
>JBGSOH010000030.1:0-2313 GCA_041739205.1 Saprospiraceae bacterium | reverse complement strand
TCAAAGGCTACTGAAAAATTTGATACCATCTTTAATTTTGTACCTGATGACTTCACTCGATATACCAAACAAATGGAAGTCATGAATACTAGCGATCTGAAAGCTTTTCTTAAAAATGAGCAAGAAAGAGGATTAGATTCTGGTAAGAAATATAGTATTGAGCTATATAGAAGGACAGCAGATCCTTTCACTATATTTATATTGACATTAATTGGGGTGTCAGTAGCATCTAGAAAAGTTCGTGGTGGTATGGGTTTCCATTTGGCCGCGGGCATAGTGATAGGTGCGATTTTTGTTATCTTGTCTAAATTTAGCACTACATTTTCTACTAATCTTTCTTTGCACCCTGGTATTGGCGTTTGGATTCCCAATATGTTGTTTAGCTTGGTAGCAATTTATTTGGTCAAAACAGCTCAGAAATAAGGAAGATTGTAATAAATAGACAACCTAATATTTGGTGTATTTATGATTAAAACGCTTTTATTTGGGTAATTCTTAATTTATCTCATTGATTTTTAACGTTATGTGTACCACTTAAAAGAAAAAAGTATTACCTTTGCGGCCATTTTTAATAAATTAGCATTTTTTAACCACTGTCTGAATTTTTCAGGCATACAAATTTTTTAAGTTATGATAGAAGATAATGAAGTAACAAATGATCAGGTAGATGATGCAGGCGTTATCATTGAAGACATTTCAGACGTAGAGCTGGAACCAGTAGTTGTTGACAATTCAACAGCGCATGATGATTATGATTGGTCAATGGGTAAAAGAAATACCCTAAAATATGACGAAGCAGATCACAAAAGATATTTCGAACAATATGACCAATCACTTAATTCAGTTGCAGAATTAGAAGTAGTTAAAGGTCGTGTTACATCTATCCATAGTGGAGATGTAGTTTTAGATATCAACTATAAGTCAGACGGACTTGTTTCTTTATCAGAATTCAGAGATACTCCTGATCTTAAGGTTGGAGATTATGTTGATGTTTATGTAGAGAACAAAGAAGATTTCAGAGGTCAACTAGTATTGTCAAGAAGAAAAGCTAAGTTATTAAAAGCTTGGGACAATTTGGTCGATTCTTACAAGAATGGTACAATTATCAAAGGTCATGTTATCAGCAAAACAAAAGGTGGTCTTATTGTTGACTGTCTTGGTCTTGAGACATTCTTACCAGGATCTCAGATCGATGTGAAACCTATTACAGATTACGATATCTATGTAGGTAAAACAATGGAATTCAAAGTGGTTAAAATCAATGAAGCCATCAAAAACGCCGTTGTATCTCACAAAGCTCTTATCGAAAGCGATCTTGCTGAACAAAGAGAAACCATCATTTCTGGTCTTGAAAAAGGACAAGTTTTGGAAGGTGTGGTTAAAAACATCACAGACTTTGGTGCATTTATGGACCTTGGTGGTGTTGACGGACTCCTTTATATTACAGATATTTCATGGGGTAGAATCAATCATCCAAATGAAGTATTGTCTCTTAACCAAAAAATCAACGTTGTAGTACTTGATTTTGGTGAAGATAAGAAAAGAATATCTTTAGGTCTTAAGCAATTGACGCCGCATCCATGGGAAGTATTAGACAATACTATTTCTGAAGGTAGCGTAGTAAGAGGTAAGATCGTAAACATCGAAGATTATGGTGCTTTCTTGGAAATCATCCCAGGTGTAGAAGGTTTGATCCACGTTTCTGAAGTAAACTGGAGCAATCAGCCTGTAAGCGCAAGAGATTTCTTTACCCTTGGTCAAGAAATGGATTCCAAAGTGGTTACCATTGACAGAGATGAAAGAAAAATGTCTTTGAGTATCAAACAAATGACAGAAGATCCATGGAGTGTAGTTACAGCAACTTACAAAGTTGGTACTAAACACACAGGTGAAGTTAAAAACCTTACACCATATGGCGTTTTCGTAGAGTTGGACAATGGTATCGGAGGTATGGTTCACATATCAGATTTATCATGGACGAAGAGATATTCTCACCCATCAGAATTTACTAAAGTAGGTGAAAAAATTGATGTTTCTATCCTTGAAGTAGATGAGGAAAGCAGAAAACTTTCTTTAGGTCACAAACAATTGGAAGAAAACCCATGGGATACTTTCGAAACGGTATTCCCTATCGGTTCTGTGCATGAAGCTACTGTCGTTCGTCGCGATGACCGTGGTGCTATCGTTCAATTGCCTTATGGTTTAGAAGCATTCGCGCCTATCCGCCAT
Organism: Saprospiraceae bacterium; assembly: GCA_041739205.1. Classification (GTDB taxonomy): domain Bacteria; phylum Bacteroidota; class Bacteroidia; order Chitinophagales; family Saprospiraceae; genus OLB9. The sequence goes on along the minus strand of JBGSOH010000030.1, from coordinate 84 downwards.
ATCAAAAAAGAAGATGGTACTTTAGCTGAATTGGAAGAAACCTTGCTCTTCAAAGTTATCGAATTCAACCGCGATGACAAACGT
>JBGSOH010000461.1:0-5007 GCA_041739205.1 Saprospiraceae bacterium | reverse complement strand
GCTTTTGTGATTTTACAGCTTGGCAATATCTTTCTTAATGAAATCCTTAAACTTCTTTTTAATTAGGGAAGTGATCATAATGTACACCATTTTATTTCATTAGTTTCAATCCAAACTTTGATTGTTTCATTAAAGACTTGTCCCTTAAACTGGTATATGCGAAGTTTTGACCTTTTTACTTAGCATTAATTTTCGCCACTTTAGTTCAATAATTAAAAAACTAAACAATTACAAAGCAACAACAAAAAACTAAAAGTTAGATTTTTAAATGTAAAATGAAAAAAAGCCACTCCTGTAATCAGAAGCGGCTCTTTTATGTTTTGATGAGAAGATTTCAACCTTACTTCTCCATATAACTTTCAATCGGCGGACAGATGCATATCAGGTTTCTATCGCCGAATGCACTATCTACTCTTGCAACACTTGGCCAAAACTTATGGCCATGTCTTAGATATGGTAGTGGATATGCTGCTTTTTCTCTAGAATAAGTAAATGTCCAAGCATCATTGGTGACCATACGTGCTGTATGTGGTGCATTGGTGAGTACATTAGAATGTTGGTCCATGGTACCATCTGCTACTTCGTCTATTTCTTTTCTGATAGATAGGAGAGCATCACAGAATCTATCCAATTCGTCTTTATCTTCACTTTCTGTCGGCTCTATCATGATGGTACCTGCTACAGGGAATGATAATGTAGGTGCATGAAATCCATAATCCATTAACCTTTTAGCGACATCTTCTGCACTGACACCTGCTGCTTTAAATTGTCTAAGGTCTACAATCATTTCGTGCGCTGCTCTACCCATAGCTCCTGAATATAGGATAGGGTAGGCTCCTTCTAGTCTTGCTTTGATATAATTGGCGTTGAGAATTGCATATTTGGTGGCATCTTTTACACCTTTTGCGCCAAGCATTCGGATATAACCGTAAGAAATCAAGAGTATGCTGGCACTGCCCCAAGGCGCTGAAGAAACAGCATGTGTAGCTTTGCTACCACCAGTAGGTATCACTGCGTGACCTGGTAAAAATGGTGCTAACTTATTATTCACGCAGATAGGACCCATACCTGGACCACCACCACCGTGAGGTATCGCAAATGTTTTGTGGAGGTTTAGGTGACATACGTCCGCACCTATGATACCTGGACTTGTCAGTCCTACTTGGGCATTCATATTGGCCCCATCCATATACACTAGACCACCATTGTCATGAATTAAAGTACATATTTCTTTGATCGATGTTTCGAAAACACCATGTGTACTTGGATAGGTAATCATCAGCGCAGCAAGGTTGGCTTTGTGTTGCTCAGTTTTTGCTTTGAGATCATCCATATCCACATTACCTTTTTCGTCACATGCTACGACTACCACTTCCATACCACACATGACGGCACTTGCAGGATTGGTACCGTGTGCAGATGATGGTATCAAAGCAATGTTTCGATGGCCTTCATTTCTATCTTCATGGTAAACTTTGATGGTTAATAGACCTGCATACTCACCTTGTGCACCAGAATTCGGTTGTAAAGAACATGCTTCAAATCCTGTTATTTCTGCTAGGTATGCTTCTAGTTCTGTAAATATCTGCTGGTAACCTTCTGTCTGGTCTAATGGTACAAATGGATGTAACGATGAAAACTCAGGCCAAGTAACTGGTATCATTTCTGATGCAGCATTAAGTTTCATGGTACACGATCCAAGTGAAATCATCGAGTGTACTAAAGATAAATCTTTGTTTTCAAGACTTTTGATATATCTCATCATCTTACTTTCTGTATGGTAAGACGAGAATACAGGATGCGTAAGTATGGCTGAACTTCTTTCCATACCACCCAAAACTTGTGACTCGCTAGCTGCTTCGAATGCGTGGCTTGAATCATTTACTTTACCGAAAAGGGAAATAATGGCTTTCACATCTTCTAAAGTCGTTGTCTCATCTAGTGAAATACTTACTTTGTGACGTGTAGGGTAATAAAAATTAATACCTAGTTCTTCTGATTTAGCCTTTATTTTTAATAAGGTATCTTGATCTGTTTCTATGGTTACGGTATCAAAGTATGCTGAATTGAGCACATTATAATGCGCCTTCTTTAAGTTATCTGCAAGATGATTGGTCAAGTTGTGGATAGTTGATGCTATTTCTTTGACACCTTCTGGTCCATGATAGACTGCATACATACCTGCCATAACGGCTAATAAAGCTTGGGCTGTACAAATATTTGATGTTGCTTTTTCTCTTCTGATGTGTTGCTCTCTGGTCTGAAGCGCCATTCTGAGTGCTGGTTCACCATTCACATCGATGGACATACCTATGATTCTACCTGGGATGACACGTTTGTTATCTTCTTTGGTAGCAAAAAAAGCAGCATGTGGTCCACCGTATCCTTTCGGTACGCCTAGTCTTTGGGAGTTGCCTACCACTACATCTGCGCCCCATTCTCCTGGAGGTGTAAGTAATGCTAAGCTCAGTAAATCACTCGCAACTACTACTTGAATTTCTTTTTCATTACATGTACTTGTGAATGATCTGAACTCTTCTATTTGACCTTCAGCATTAGGATACTGAATCATGACACCAATATAATCTTCTGAAAAATCAAAAGTTTTCCAATCTCCCACCAAAACATCTATAAATAATGGTGTAGCTCTTGTGATCAATACATCAAGGGTTTGTTTGTACACATGTTGGTCTACAAAAAACTTTGTAGCAGGATTGTTTTTTCTTTTTTTATTTCTAAGGCCTTCGCACATGGCCATTGCTTCCGCTGCGGCAGTTGCTTCATCGAGAAGTGATGCACTAGCTATCGGAAGTCCAGTAAGATCAGAAACCATGGTCTGGAAATTGAGTAAAGCTTCTAATCTTCCTTGTGCAATTTCTGCTTGGTATGGCGTGTATTGTGTGTACCAACCTGGATTTTGGAAGATATTTCTCAAGATCACCGTCGGTGTAATGGTACCATAATAACCTTGGCCAATATAAGTTTTAAAGATTTTGTTTTTTGATGCAATGCTTCTGAGCATAGTCAGATATTCATTTTCCGTTAGGGCTTCAGGTAGATTTAGTTCCTTTGACATTCTAATACCTGTGGGAACGGTCTCATCTATTAGTTGATCAAGCGACGAAACGCCTATTGTTTTGAGCATTTCCACGAGTTCTGAAGAAGAGATGCCTATATGTCTTTTGGCAAAATTTGTCAGTGTTTGGTTTGACATGGATTGTATTATTTGGTTGAGTTTAGAAACGATGTGCGAAGGTAAAAGTTTTTAAATAATAGACCGAAAAGTTTAACGGTTCTTTTTGCATGAGTTTAGTCATATTTTACATTTTTTTAAATATTTAGAAAATTATCAGAGTATTTATGCGATTTATGAGAAAAAGTTGTCAGGTTTTAATTAATTTTGACCTTTAAAAACCAATCAGTAATTAAAAGTACAATGGCAGTTGATGTTATATTAGGCCTTCAATGGGGAGATGAAGGAAAAGGAAAAATAGTAGATTATCTAGCAGAGCAGTATGATCTAGTCTGTAGGTTCCAAGGTGGACCGAATGCTGGACACACTATCAAAATAGATGGTAAAAAATACGTCCTTCATACCATTCCTTCGGGGATATTCAGACCTGACATCACCAATGTCATAGGAAATGGTGTAGTTTTAGACCCAATCACAATGGTCAAAGAACTCAATGCATTAGATGCAGCAGATGTCGATTACCAATCAAGATTGCTCGTTTCGCGTAAAGCGCATCTCATCGTGCCAAGCCATAGATATCTAGACGCAGCATCAGAAGCATCAAAAGGTGTCAGTAAAATTGGGTCGACTTTAAAAGGAATAGGACCTGCTTATATGGACAAAACTGGTAGAAATGGTTTAAGGGTGGGTGATCTTACGGCAAGCGATTTTGAAAGTAAATATCAGACAATCAAAGAAAAACATTTAGGATTGATCAAATTGTATCCTGAAATAGAATTTGATTTAGAAGGGGAAGAAAAGAAGTTTTTTGAAAGCATCGAAAAAATAAAAAGTCTTAAATTTGTCAATAGTGAATATTATGTAAACCAAGCACTTACGGATGGTAAAAAAATATTGGCAGAGGGCGCTCAAGGCTCAATGTTAGATATTGATTTCGGTACATACCCATTTGTAACATCTTCTAATACGATTAGCGCAGGTGTTTGCAGCGGCTTAGGCATAGCTCCCAACAAGATCAGAGACGTGATAGGAATTGCAAAAGCATATTGCACTCGTGTGGGTTCAGGACCTTTTCCAACTGAATTACTTGATGAAACAGGTGAAAAATTGAGACAAGTAGGTATGGAGTTTGGTGCAACAACAGGTCGCCCAAGACGTTGTGGATGGATAGATATTCCACAATTGAAATATACCATCATGCTTAATGGCGTCACTCAAGTGATCATTACAAAACTGGATGTATTAGATAGTTTTGAAGAAATCAGTGTGGCTACTAATTACAAATATGATGGAATAGTCACTGACGAATTACCTTTTGATATTGTAGACAAACACATTGTACCTGAATTGGTAGGATATCCTGGATGGTTTGAAAGTCTAGACCATATTACAGCATTTAATCAATTGCCAGAAAAAGCAATAAGTTATGTACACCAATTAGAATCTTTGTTGCAAACAAAAATATCTATGGTGAGTACAGGACCTGAGAGGGAAAAGTTATTCGCATTGTGAGTGTAGGTCGTGAGTCTGCTCCGAAAATTGAGAACATATTATAATCAACCGTTTTTTACCCTACCCTAAAGGGAAACAGTTGATTATTAAATATTGATGTCAAGTACCTTTCGAAGTAGGCTCAATGATGACAATGTTACAGATTTCACGTCTAAACAATATTTGATAATAAATTTAATTATAAAATAAATCATGTCTAAAAAAGATAAGTTTCAGTCGGAGGTTTCAGCGGCATACACATTCAAAGGAGATTCCATTATTTTGGGTTCACCAAAAATTGATGGTGAAGTTCTAACAGAAAC
>JBGSOH010000667.1:0-16950 GCA_041739205.1 Saprospiraceae bacterium | reverse complement strand
CATTCTTAAAAATCAGTATCCAACCTCATTCGAAAAAAACATGTCATTATCACCAATTTTAATCATTTTTGCCACCTAATTCGTCATTTCATGATTAAATGGTTTTGTCGGCTGTTATTAAAAATATGGGGCTTTAAGGTCACAGGTCCAGATCCTGAGATTGTACCCAAAAAGATGTATGCCGTCTATCCACATACTTCCAATTGGGACTTCCCACTTGGAATCTTACTCAAAGGTGGCATGCTTATCAATGTAAACTATGTGGCTAAAGACTCATTATTTAAATTTCCATATGGTTGGATTTTTAGATGGCTAGGTGGAATACCTGTAGATCGTAGAAAAAGTACAAATTTCGTAGATCAAATGGTAGAACTTTACAACAAATACGACAAATTAGCATTTGCAATCGCACCAGAAGGGACTAGAAAACGAGTACAAAAATTCAAATCCGGCTTTTACTATATAGCACTAAAAGCAAAAGTGCCTATTATTATGGTAAAATTTGATTTTGGAAACAAAGTGGTCGACTTTAGCGAACCATTTTATCCAACAGGAGTTTATAGCGAAGATTTAAAATTTATCATCAATCACTTCAGAGGCACACGGGGCAAAAATCCTGAGTTGGCTTGTCAGTGGGAAGATGAAGTTTTAGGCTAACCAATGTATTCATAATCCACATTTATTTCTTAACACATTAATCTATCATTTAATTTGGTAGACAAACCATCAGTATTGAATTCAAAGTCGTTTAGTTAATTGTCTTTTGTAGTTTTTACCCATCCTAAGTCCTTCCCTTAAAATGGAAGGACTTGAGAAACCTGTCTTAACTAAACGATATATATAAAAATTAGTAGTACTTAAAACAAAACCGATTTATGAGATTCTCAAGAAACCATTTTTATACACTTGCCTTTGTAGTTGCCATTTCTATCTTACTTTCCAATGCAGGTGGCGTACCTCAAGCAGTTACCCTTGCCCCAGGAGAGTCTGGTCGTACTTGTAACGAATGTCATACATCTGTTGGTAATTTTATCCCACAAATAGCCCTAGAAGTATTTGATGCCAATGGACAACTAGTTACTTCATATATGCCTGGTAATCAATATGATATTAATGTAAAAGTCAGCGGCACAAACAATCCGAAAGCTTATGGATTTCAAATGACAAGTCTCGCAGACAATGGTAATGCAGATATGGGCGCTTGGTCTAATTTTGGACAACGAGTAAAACAAATCACCTTAATTGGACGAAAATACTTAGTACAATCTAGTCCAAAAGTAGATGGTGTTTTCTCCACAAAATGGACAGCACCTGCTGAAGACAAAGGTAATATTTCGTTTTATTTTGCAGGACTTGCTGTCAATTTAAATGGATCAAATTCTGGCGATAATCATGTAACAGGCAAACTTACATTGGCATCAGGAGGAACTTCTTCCACCCAAAATATTGCTGGCAACTCTACATTTCTATACCCAAATCCTACAAACGACTTACTTTTAATTTCGTCAGACATTAAGATACATACTTTAACATTTTACAATTTAAGTGGTCAAAAAGTAGCGCAAATTAGAAATGAAAATGGCCGCATAGACATCAGCAAATTACATCAAGGTATGTATATCGTAAATTCTTTGAGTGAGGAAGGAAATGTTTTACGCTCACAAAGGATTCTAAAGCTCTAGTAGATTGTAAGAATTTATGATGTTAGAATTTGCTTTTATTGTTAAATAGAACTTATATTTCATTAAAAAGTCAAAAAAGTCATGTAATATTGCATGATATTACGATCTCATAAAAATATGGTAAAACAACCAAATATTGTTATGGTCAATTATCTGAATTCAAAACCATTCGAATATGGTTTGAAGCAGTCAGATAATGAGGCATTAGGTCATAATATTACCAAAGCGACTCCTGCGAAATGTGCTTCATCATTTAAAGAAGGAATAGCAGATATTGCCTTAATACCTGTGGGAGGTTTATCAGATATCACCGATTATAGAATTATATCGAACTACTGCATTGCGTGTGATGGTGAGGTCAGGACAGTTTGTATCTTTGCAAATCAAGACTTATCTACATGCCGTAAAATATACCTTGACGATCACTCTAGAACTTCTTTTCTCTTAAGTAAAATAATTTTAGAACAATATCTGCACTTGGACCTAGAGTATATATCTGCTGATATTTCTACTATTGATTTGGCTGAAGATGAAGCAATTCTGATGATAGGTGACAAAGTTTTCCAATATGAGCATAACTATTCCCACAAATATGACCTAGGAAGCATATGGAAAAAATGGACAAACCTTCCTTTTGTATTTGCTGTATGGATTGCCCATGACAATGTTTCTAAGGAGATAGAAGAAAGTTTAAATGATGCTCTAAAATATGGTATTGACCACATAGATGTTATTATTAATCAAGAAAGTAATGAAAATTTAGATTTGTATTATTACTTCAGTCGCAACATACATTACCATTTAGACGATGACAAACAAGAAGGTTTAAGGGAGTTTTTAAAAAAAGCAGCACATTATAATCAATTACCAGCCAAAAACATCTAAAATGAAATATATCAAGAATTTCATAATTATCACATTACTTTTTTTTGTAACAACTTCAGCATCTTATAGTCAAGGAAGTATCCTTTTTGTTGAAGATAGTGGTGATACATTTGGTAATAGCAGATATTTGGCCACGGCACTAGACAGTTTAGAACTTGATTATTTTTATTATGATACAGAGACTTCTGGACTTCCTACACTAGAAATGCTCACTACATTTGACCTTGTCATATGGCATACATCTACTTGGGGAGTTGGATTATACTTTTGGGAATCAGTTAATACAGAAAATCATTTAATAAAACAATATCTAGACAATCCAAAAGCTAAATTATGGCTTATAGGTAATGATTTTATGTTTCAAGAATATGGAGGCGCACCTGATACATTTAGTGAAGGAAGTTTCCCGTATGATTATCTTGGTATTACCACCTATAAGGCACAATCTTTCGGAGATGATGGTGGTGTAGGTGTACCGTACTTAGCACCTTCTTCGCCTAATGCTGTAGAAGATCTAACTAGAATTAATTGGGTATTTCCAACTTTGAACTGGGCAGATAGTTATGAAATAAGAGAAACAGCAACGCCAATTTATGAATTTGGTGGTGACAACTATTCCCTAAAAGGTGCCACAACTGGTTATTTTTTTCCAAGAGAAAATGGTAGTACTTTGTTGACATTTGGTTTTGACTTATCCTTGTGTTCTAACAAAGACACCATGGTCAATACTGTGCAGAAGGTGACTGATTGGTTTTACAGTGTCTCATCTACGCAGAATATTACTGACCAAAAACAAAATTATAAAGTTTACCCAAGTATATTTACAGATGATATTAATGTAGTGCTGCCACAAAATACATCCGTAACACCTACTGTAACTATTTACAATACACAAGGCCTAGTAGTAGCACAATCAATACAATCACAAAAACAAAGTGACATTATGATAATTACACTTCCTGATTCGCTACCAAAGGGAATTTATTATTGTGAATTCAACAACGAAAACACAAAGGAGACACACAAACTGATTAAAATATAGTATCCAAGATGTTGATTTTATAGATTTTATTATAGAATCAATTTATTTCCATATATTTACGTTTTAAAATCAATGTATTACAAATGGAAAGAAATCATCATTGGTATATTCTTGTGGCACTTTTATGTGCTTCATGCTATGCAGTTGCACAGCCAAATTTTGTAGATAAAACTCGATCATTCAAAAAAAACATACCTACACGAAGTGTAATGCCAGGAGGCATCGCTGACATCGATGGAGATCTCGTTGATGATCTGATCATCATAGATAGGGGCTTGCATCTGAAAACTGTGAAAAGTAATGGATATATATTTAGCCTAGAAAGCATAGATTCAAGCAGAATAACTAACAACAGCTTGTGGACGCTGACTATGGGGGACCTGAACAATGATGGTATAAATGAAGTCATTACAGCTGGAGAATATACTCGCATTCAGATAACGAGTCTTAACAATGGTCAGATAGAAAGCACTTCCATAGACGGTGACTTTTTTGCCCAAGCTTCCAATACGATCGATATTAATAATGATGGTTGGCTAGATTATTTTGTGTGTGACGATAATGCACCACCTGTAATTTATCTAAATGACAAAAACGGCAATCTTACGCTAACAGATGTTATTGATTTTACATTAAATGACAATACGGATGGCTCAGGAAACTATGGCAGCGAATGGGTAGATGTGAATGGTGACAATCTTCCAGATTTATGCATTGCAAAATGTAGAGCAGGTGTCGATTCACCCTATGACTTGCGAAGGATCAATAGACTTTATATCAATAATGGAGATGGTACATTTTCAGAAAAAGGACAAGAATTCAATCTAAATAGCGGCGCACAGACATGGGTTACTACCTTCGGAGACATTGACAATGATGGCGATCTAGATGCTTTTGTAGTCAATCATTACGCTCCACATGCATTGATGGAAAATATTGACGGAACTCATTTTGTAGAAATACCACTACCTACCATGTTGGAATCATTTGGTTTTCAATCTATAATGCGAGACTTCGATAATGACGGCTACTTAGACATCATCATGAGTGGTGCAGAAGGCACTACCCTACTTCATAATCGTGGGAGTAAAACTTTCGACATCATTTATAATATCTTAGGACCAAGCAAAGCACCATCATTGGTGGCAGGTGATCTGAATGATGATGGTTTTCTAGATATTCATGCGCACATCAGTATACCTATCAATGAAGTCGGTGTAAAAGATGATGAACTATGGATCAATCAAGAAAATGACAACAATTTTGTCAAAATAAATCTAGAAGGCAAACTATCTAATCGCTCAGGTATAAGTGCAAAAGTAGAAATATTTGGTGCTTGGGGAAAACAAATGAGATATGTCAAAGGTGGTGAAAGTTATGGAATTTTTAATTCATTTCAGCAGCATTTTGGGTTAGGACAGCACGAAATTATTGACAGTCTTATCGTAACTTGGCCATCGGGTATCATTGACAAACATATAAACCTGAATGTCAATCAAACTTATTTTGTCCAAGAAGAAAAATGTCTGACTGCTACGGTCAATTTATATGATGAAATTCAGAAATTCACCAATAGTGCAATTTCTCTATCAGCTTTAGATGGTTTTGAAAGTTATCTTTGGAACGATGGCAGCACTACAAAAAATATTACGGTCGATACAGAAAGCACCTACCATGTCAAAATGACTGATACCAATGGATGTATCACGATCTCTAAACCTATCATTGTAAAATCAGGATGTTTTGCTGATAATACCAATCTCATTGATGAAGAAAATAGTGTTACACTTTGCCAAGGAAGTGATTTCGAAATATCATCCATACTAGCTGACAAATATATATGGAGTACCGGTGATACTACACAAAGTATCAGTGTAAATACATCAGGATGGCTAAGTCTAACCGCAACAGATCTATGTGGGGATAGTCTTACAGATCAAATACAATTGACATTTATCGCTGTAGATGTCGATGCTAAAGGTGATAGCATTAAAGTAGGTGAAAGAGCTATTCTTACATCTACAAGCGATAATACACTTTGGTTTGATGATATAAATTCGGAAATACCTATCGACATAGGAAATGAATTCACTACTGATATTTTAGAATTTTCTACAACATTTTATGCACAAAACAATGCTGTTGTAGATCAGAAAATCCAAAAAGTAGGCGAAAATCAGTTTCCACTCAATAACTTTTATGGTTCCAATACGATTAATGGACATTTGGTATTCCAAGTAGAACAACCATGCATTATCCATAGTGTCGTGGTCAATACGGACACTGAAGGAATTAGGAAAATCATCATCAGAGACTTTTTTAATGAAGTCATTTTTGAAAAAGAAATTTTCTTGACTATAGGAATCCAAACGATCATCCTAGATGCAAGATTACAGCCTGATGTTCAATACAAAATGTCTACAGATGCGGCTACAAACAATACATCGCTTGGTTTTAATAGTCCGCGTTTGGTTAGGTCCAATACAAATACTAAATACCCATATGTCATAGACAACGTCGTCCAGATACTATCTTCGTCACTTGGGTCGACCTATTATTATTACTTTTACGATTGGGAAGTGATGTATGATATCGAATATTGTGAAAGCGAAAAAGTGCCTGTTTTTGTATATGTAGATAGAAGTTCGTCAAGTGTTGACTTCAATGATGAAGATAAAATAACCATATTTCCAAATCCAACTTCTGGCATCATCACAGTATCTACAAATGCTACCAAACAGACATATCAAATTAAAAACTTGTCAGGTCAAGTTGTAATAGAAAAAACACTAGTTAATGAGCAATTAGATATTACAGATATACCAAATGGCATTTATCTGCTGACGATAAAAACAGATACAACAAAAAGACATTTTAAAGTTGTAAAAATGTAGGAGTTTGATTCGTCAAGCTGGAAGCTTTAACTAATTTTAGCTTAACGAGGGCGCTAAGATAAGTGGTATTTTGTTGTTTAATGTTATGCTTCATATCATACTAAATTTTAGGTAACTAGTGGCAACTTTCTAACAATACTAAGAGTTTGAAGATTGGATGTCACATTTTATAACATCCAAAAAGAGAAACAAGAATTAACCTTTGTAGATGTAAAATTAGTAAATCAATAAAATGACCAACAGTCTAATATTTAAATATTATGCAGCTGTAATTTATCCATTACGCTTTTTATTTAAATATGGATATTTACCTAAAGTCAAAACAATAGTTCCCTTGCTATCTTGCATATTTATGTATAACTTACAAAATTTGGTTTTCTCAAATATAATTTCGACTCATTATTGTATATTAATCTATGTTATAATTGGAATAGTACTTTTAGGAATTTTTGACATATTTATCTTTCAAAATGAGTATGAAACATGTCAAAAAATTATAAACTTACCATCGCAGACAAATAGGATTAGCTTTTTATTCTATTTTGTGTTTGTAACAATATTAATAATAAAGTCATCCTTGATAAATTAATTCTTTCGTTAAGCTTCGCGTCTTTGCGAACCTTGGGTTATTAGATGCGTCTCCGCCACAGACACTACATTAATTTTAAAACTCAAGCCAAAATATACTTTTTCCCTGGCAATGTCTTGATCAATCCTTTGAATTCCAGACCAAGCAACAAAGATGATACTTCAGAAGGCGTCATTCCCATTTTGTATGTGAGTGCATCTATGGCCAGTTCTTTATTATCTCTGATATGTCCCATCATGATGGTCTCTACATCATCAAGCTCTACAAATAATTGTTTTTGGATGACTTTGCCAGCGTCTATTTCTTCCCATCTCATGATATATGCAATGTCTGCTGCGCTTTCTATGAGATGTGCTTTATTTTGTTTGATAAGTTTGTTGCAACCTTCAGAGAGTTCTTCGGTCACCGGACCAGGTACTGCAAATACGTCTTTGTTGTATTCATTGGCAAATTCTGCAGTAATGATCGAGCCACCTTTACGTTTAGATTCTATGACTATTACCACATCACTCATAGATGCAATGATTCTATTTCGCATAGGAAAATTCTCCCGATCTGGATTGGTTCCTGATGGAAACTCTGTCAATACACCACCGTTTTCTATCATTTTACTAGAAAGTTGTTTGTGTTCAGCCGGATAAATACGGTCAAGTCCGTGGCCCAAAACACCTATGGTAGGAATATTTATATCTACACACTTTCTGTGTGCAGCTGCATCCACTCCGAAAGCCAATCCACTGACAAGCAATACATTGTAAGGCAAAAGACCTTCGATCAATCTGTTGCACATTGTACGACCATACTCAGATGGTTGTCGTGTGCCTACAACAGCCACGGTTCGATGATGATTGAGATTGGAAGTACCTTTATAATACAGCACGATTGGACTAGAGTCAAAATTTGCTAATCTTTTGGGATATTCATCACTTAGGTAAGACAAGATCGTAATGTTATTCTTCTGCGTAAATTTCAACTCTTGCTCTGCTTCTTTAATAGCAAAGTCTGGTACAAAATTTTCTACGAAGGCTTGCCCTACCCCTGGAATTTTAAGCATATTTTTTTTTGTTTCCTTAAAAACAGCTTCAACACTACCACAGTAGCTAATCAAGTTCATCGCCATAACGGGACCAACTTTAGGCATTTTAGTCAGAGCTATTAAGTAAATTAGTTCTTGTTCTATCATTGTAAATTTTGTGCAGCTATTCTAAATCTATTTGCTTCATTCGGATTTCCACTCAACTCGTAAGAAAGTGCTAATGCTTCATTAACGCTTTTGCTATTAGGATTGATGTCATAGGCATATTGCAAATACTGTGATGCCCAATTTCTTCTACCATCTTTATATTTCAGAAGCTCAGTCCCTATCGACAAATAAAAAGGAAATAATTCATTACTATGGCTACCTTTGAGATAATCACTAAATTCTTTGATAAATGGTATATCTGGTCTTCGTAAGATTATGGGCTTCATGCCTTTGATATAGTCATTAATATTTCTATCCATCTTGAATCGTTCGGTAACTACTCCTATCAACATCAAATTGGCATTACCATAGTCAGGCAAAATTTCTACCGCTTTCAATCCATAAAATTCAGCTTGATCTATCAGTTCTCTTTTTTTGCCTTTATCTTCAGTCACCTTAAATTCTTCAAATAATGCAGTCGACATAAATGAATTTGCCCTTGCACTATTGGACGAAACGGCCACTGCTGCTTGATTGAGAGATAAAGCATCTTTCCACACAGGCACACGCACGTAAGTTTTAATACTATATCCTAAGACAAAAATTATGGCTATGGCAGTTGATATTAATGCTCCATTCTTTCTAATAATATTTGGTAAATGCTCAGACAAAAAGTAAGCCAAAGCAATACAATAACCCGCTGATGCCATAAATATGAATCTTTCATTCATGAATGTACCTAAATTGATCACAATATTCGATACAATGGTAAGGGTTGCCAAATAAAACAAAATACTAAATGAATAAATATTTTTCTTCCATAATCCTTTAATTCCTACGTATGTCAAAGCTATGTAAGCCATCAATGATAAAAACGAAAATAGATTGATAATGGATACCTTAGGAATAGCGTAAGGATAATAATCATGCGAAAGCGGATGTGGAAATATCATCAACATAATATACTTACCAAGTGTATACATGATGCTTCCGAATTTTTCTCCACCGGTCATACCTAGGAAAGGATTGTTCATAACATCTTTGGATTCTACACCAAATTTTGGAACTCCCGCAGTATTAAATCTCAGCATTAAATATAGAAAAGTGGTAATCAGTAATCCTAAAATGATCTTTTTAAGTAATTTACTATTGGTTTCGCTAAAAAAATAAATTGTCAATGGTATGACTGCTACAAAAGTTATGGCATTCTCCTTGGACAACAGACCAAGAAAATAACTCAAAAAAGCTATCAGCAACCAAGCCCAACTATTACGATCCATATAACGCAAACTAGCATATAGAGCGCCCATAGAAAACAACATTGACATTATTTCGTCTCTTCCCTTAATATTTGCTACTGCCTCGGAATGTATAGGGTGTACTAAAAATATTAAGGTTGCTAGAAATGGAATCGACATAAACCAATACTTATGCTTAAAATTCCGAAACAACATCGTTAAGACCATCATTATCAAAATACAATTAAATCCATAAAGGATGATATTGATAATATGGCTTACTTTTGGATTTAATTCTCCTAAGATTCCGTGTTCTATGGCAAAAGTTATGATTGATAATGGTCGATATCTATTACCCTGTACAAGTTCCTTTTTTTCACCAAAATATCCTTCAAAACTCTCCGTTGTCAATATATCCCAAATACCATCAAAACCTTTTTTTGTGTATTCATTGCCTGAGACAACCATTAAATCGTCCAAAACATAACCAAAAGGTATACAAACATGATAAAGCGCAAAACTCAGCATCATAATAATGAGACTTTCTTTCCAATATTTGGTAAAAAAAGGTGTCTGATAAAAGTTACCTACAGTTTGTAAAAGTGGTTCCTGAATGGTGACAGATTTTGCGGTGGCTGAAGTTGGTATAGATGGTTTTCTTTTTGACATATGATTATATAAACTATTAGAATGCAAAGATTCAGAATTTTGCGTTATTTTTGTACTTCTTTTTGTTTTTTATTAAAATAGGATGAATAAAAATAAAATATATAGTGTATTGGTAATGTTAACATTGGCATATTCGGCTAGTCTGTCTGCTCAGTGGAATATAAAAGTAGGCTATGCTGGTGGCTTTATGAAAGCGCCTGTACTTAACAATGTCATAGATAATTTCAATAACAAATACAATACTTTTGAGGATAAAATGGATCCATTCAGATCTATACATGGTCTAGAGATTGGCCTGAGATATCGACTTAATAGTGTAGGTTTTGAAGCATCTTGGAATAGCATGAGTTCAAAAAGTGATTTCATAGGTAAACTTCCTGGTAGTACAGTTAATTTCCAAGATAGATGGTTCATGTCGATGACCGAATACTCTTTTGGATTAGAAAACTACATTGGTGATTTTGGATATGGTGCTTCATTAGGGTATAGGACATTCAGAATGAAAACAGATATAACGGGTTCGACCCGCAAAAAAAGATTGGTGGCAGAAGATCCTGGATTTTCTAGCAAGTTTTATCTTTTGTACCAGGTTCCAGGTAATAAAGTAGGCATTGCATTCAAACCATATGTACAGTTTCCTCTGCAAGAAATCGACATCAGTGGTTTTGATCAAGACCTAAATGTGCAGTTTGACGATGGGTATAACGCAGCGGAGCCACAATTAGAAAAATTCTTTATGTACGGTATTTCTATAGTTCTCTATAATGGAAAACAATATTAAGTTAAACAATCAAAGACATGCTTAGGTATATCATATTTTCAATTATCACATTGACATTGATCAATTGTAAAAACCAAACAACCCAAGTTACTAATAACAATGAAATATTGCAGTTTTCGCAAGATAGCATCTTAAGATCATATGGTGAAGGATGTAAATTACAAGATAGTCTAGCAAATAATTGCTTGACGATCAACAACTATTTCCTGACCATCCGTGGAAATAATGAAGTCTTGATCAAATCAAAAAATGACACCTTAGAGTCTTACATCAAAAATTCATTGATAAATATTGTGGATATGGAGGGAGATCAAACAAGCCGATATAAATCACTTTCCATAGATAGTCTTTGTGGACTGATTGAAGATATGCACAAATCACAAGTTGCCGATTATCCTGATGCGGCCTCTAATCAATGGTTTATAGAAACCTATTCTGACACCACATTTTATAATCAAAATATACTTTCAGTCCAATTTACAGAAGCAACCTATCTAGGTGGTGCGCATCCAAATACTTTTACCAATTTCTTAAATTTTGAAAAAAGTACTGGCAAAACGTTGGGATTTGATGATATTATAAAGGATAAAACTGGGTTTCTAAAAATAGCGGAATCAGCTTTCAGAAAAAACCAGGAGCTCGGAATAGAAGATGACCTAGAAGACGCAGGCTATTTCTTTGAAAAAGGGATTTTTACACTTCCTTATAATTTTACTTTCAACCAAGATGGAATATATCTATTCTTCAATCCCTATGAAGCGGGCGCTTATGCATTGGGCCCGATTGCATTTACGATACCTTATGGAGAAGTGAAGGATGTTTTAGATCTTAGTAGGGTAAGGTAGAGATAATATTTATTGGCAGTTGAGTCTAATCTCAATATAACTTCGAACTACCTAAGCCCAATTTACATCTCAAATGATTGACTGACACCCACAAAACGCCAAGTCCATACTTACTACTACGTGTAAAGTTTATAGAAGACGCTTCATCAAAATACTTGGTTGGACAAGTGACTTCTGCTATATCATAGCCTTTGTAAATGATCTGTGATAACATTTCATTATCGAAGATAAAATCGTCCGAATTATTATTGTATTTTATAGATTGCAAAACAGTCTTGCTAAATGCACGATATCCTGTGTGATATTCAGAAAGTTTGTACCCTACTAGTAGATTTTGTGTCAATGTCAGAAAACGATTTGCGATATATTTGTACAAAGGCATACCACCTTTGAGCGCCCCTTTGCCTAAGATTCTCGAACCTAATACGACAGGATACAAGTCTTCACCAATGATATTAACCATAGATGGAATGAGCAATGGCGTATATTGGTAATCAGGATGCAACATGATGACGATATCACCGCCGAGTTCTAGTGCTTTGTTGTAAAGAGACTTTTGATTACCACCGTAACCTTTGTTTTTTTCATGAGAAATGACATGCTGAATCCCAAGAGATTTGGCTATTGCCACTGTATTATCCTTGGAAGCATCGTCACAGAGAATTACTTCATCTACCAAATCAAATGGTATTTCGTTATACGTTTTTTGCAATGTTTTACCTGCGTTGTAGGCTGGCAAAACAACTATGACTTTTTTATTTTTGTACATGTCATGTGTTATAGTTACAAGAAATTAGGTCAGTTTAAATGTTGTAATCATACCACTGCGTGTTGATTCACATTATTCCTATGCTATCTAATTCCTAAAAAAGAACTAATGTCTTTTCAAGTTAATCAACAATAAAAACAATCTGCCCAAATTAATTAAGGAAATGACCATTTTTTTGATATATCCAAATAAGCATGATGATGAATAAAATAATAGTCAAAACTATTTTACCGAATATTGCTCCTTTTCTACCGAAATCGTTATTGGCTGACATATTGTTATTTGTTTATGAGTTATTGCTTTTGTGCACGAGATGCAAAAATACATATATTTGCCAAAACTATTAAATGGTAGCTACTATTTTTAGGATTTAAACACAAATTATTACTTTTATGGCACAAAAGAAACTCAATAATACTAAGATTAATAATTCCAAAAATTATTTTATCAATTCAACTTATATGCCAAGCCCATATTTTCCAGCTCTCTAATAAACTGATAATCAGCTGTAACCTTTAGTGATGTAGCTACCAGATCTATTCCAAAATCATCTTCACCATCAACAACTTTTAACTTTAAAGTGTGTGGACCTTCTTTTTCCAGACAAATTTGTTCTATATCTGTTACCAATTTTTCATCGATAATATGAAGCGGTAATTTGATGGTCACAGACTTTGTAAGGTTTTTGCCAATAGTATCTAACATTCTAATATCCTTTACATTAAAGAAAATTCTATCTTGACCAAATCTTTTTTCATTTGTACCTTCCAGATAAAGCACTTGTCCTTTGGAAATTAGATGTTTGAAAGATTCAAATTTTTCGTTGTACAAATTGATTTGAAAAGCTCCTGTAAAATCCTGCATGGTAAATCTAGCATAACCTGTTCCTTTTTGAGTGGTGCCAAACATTGCTTCAGAAACAATCCCACCCAATTTTAATAACTTATCTACCGTTTGTTCAGCTTTTTCAAGTGGACAATTGATAAAATGTTTGAACTCAAGGTGATAATCGTCTAGCGGGTGCCCACTGATATAAATACCTGTGACTTCTTTTTCTTTTTCGAGTTTATCGATTTGATTCCATTCGCCTACATTTGGTGGTTTGGGAGTGTCTATATAATTATTCATAGAGTCTCCGAAAAGAGACATTTGATTGCTATCTTTTTGAGCTTGGTAATTAGAACCATATTTCAATAGTCCTTCTATGAAACTTTCTGTTCTATCTCCTAATTCGAAAAATTGAGCCCTATTAAGACCACCGAATGAATCCAAAGCACCACCTAATACCAAGCTGTCCATACATTTTTTATTGACCGCACGGAGATTTAGTCTGCGCATCATGTCGAATACATCTGTAAAATGACCATTTTCCTTTCTTTCTCTGACGATCTCTTCTACAGGTCCTTCACCTACGCCTTTCAATGCAGACAACCCGAAACGTACTTGACCTTTGGCATTGACAGCAAATTTTATATTACTTTCATTGACATCTGGACCTAGCACATCGATTTTCATCCTTTTTGTCTCTTGCAAGAAAAAGTTGATCTTCGAGATATCACTTTTGTTGTGGTTGAGCACAGATGCCATGAATGCTGCGGGATAATGGGCTTTTAAATAAGCTGTCTGGAATGCAATATAAGCATAACAAGTAGAGTGAGACTTATTAAATGCATATGATGCAAATGCCTCCCAGTCTGTCCATATTTTTTTTACGACGTCTTCAGGGTGACCATTAGTTTTACAACCTTCTACAAATTTTGGAAACATCTTATCCAAAACTGCTTTTTGTTTTTTACCCATTGCCTTACGAAGCATGTCGGCATCACCTTTACTAAATCCTGCTAATTTCTGCGAAAGCAACATCACTTGCTCCTGATAAACGGTGATACCATACGTCTCTGAAAGATATTCTTCCATATCTGCAAGGTCAAATTTTATCTCCTGTTTACCATTTTTTCTGGCAATAAAGTCGGGAATATATTGGAGTGGACCTGGACGATACAAGGCATTCATCGCTATCAAATCTTCAAATCGTGTAGGTATCAAATCTCTAAGATATTTCTGCATACCTGGAGATTCATACTGGAAGATACCGACCATGTCGCCTCGCTGAAACAATTCGAAAGTTTTTTCATCTTCGAGTGATATCGCATCGATATCTATATCTACATCGTATCTATCTTTGATGATTTCAAGTGCATCTTTGATGATGGTCAAAGTCTTAAGTCCAAGGAAGTCCATCTTCAACAGTCCTGCTTCTTCAGCGACACTATTATCGTACTGTGAGACAAGTAGTTCAGAATCCTTGGCTACGGATACAGGTACAAAATTGGTAATATCATCTGGTGTAATAATGACACCACAAGCGTGAATACCAGTATTCCTTACAGACCCTTCGAGTTTTTTGGCGGTACGAATCATCTCACCTATCTCAGATTTCTCTTCAGCCATCTTTCTGAAGTCGTAAGCTTTTTCTTTGTCTTCACTCGTAAAAACATCCTTTTGTTTCGGGTCAATATCCTTCTCAGCCAATACGCCTGCAAGGGTTGCCGTCAGATGCGAAGGGAATACTTTGGCCACTCTATCCACTTCATTAAGCGGAATATTCATGACACGACCCACATCTCGGAGTGATGATCTAGCGGCCATCGTACCATAGGTCACTATTTGTGCTACTTGGTTTTTGCCATATTTATCTATGACGTAATCAATCACTTTGCCACGACCATCATCATCAAAATCTATATCTATGTCGGGCATGGATACACGCTCGGGATTGAGAAAACGCTCAAAAAGTAGGTCATACTTTATAGGGTCAATATTGGTAATGCCCAAACAATAGGCGACACAAGATCCTGCTGCTGATCCACGACCTGGACCGACGGAAACACCCATTTGTCTAGCCACACTCGTGAAATCCTGGACAATAAGAAAGTAACCAGAATAGCCCGATTTCGTAATGACGTCCAGCTCAAAATTAAGCCTGTCTTCCACTTCTTTTGTGATGGCGCCATACTTCTTCCTTGCTCCTTCAAAAGAAAGGTGTCTAAGAAATAACTCCTGCGTATCAAAGCCCGCTGGCAATGGGAAAGCAGGTAACAATATATCTCTTGCTAGTTCAATATGATCGATTTTGGACTCAATCTCCATCGTATTGGCAACGGCTTCTTTGACATCACCGAAAAGGGTATTCATCTCAGCTTTTGTCTTAAAATAAAAGTCTGAACTGGGAAATTTGAATCTTTCCTTATCTTCTAGAAGTGAACCTGTATTGACACACAATAATACATCATGTGGTGCAAAATCGTCTTGCTCCACATAATGTGAATCATTGGTGACGATGGTTTTGACATTATATTTTTTTGCAAACTGGAGTAATACCTGATTGACATCTTCTTGGCTCATGCCTGTGTCGTCTATCTTTTCAAGGCCTCGATGACGTTGCAACTCGATGTAATAATCCTCACCAAAAAGGTCTAGCCACCATCTAAGTCTTTCTTCCGCAAGTTCTATATTACCAGTGAGAATAGTCTGTGGTACTTCTGCACCTAGACAACAACTAGTAGCGATGATACCTTCATGGTATTTTTCGATCAGTTCCTTGTCGATACGTGGATATTTACCATACAAACCTTCAGTAAATCCAAGGGAGCAAAGTTTGGTAAGATTTTGGTAACCCTTTACGTTTTTGGCCAACATAAGTTGGTGATATCTCACATCTTTTTGGCCACGAGCCTTTTCAAAATGTTTGATATGTCTGTCTTCTGTGACATAAAATTCACAACCTATGATGGGTTTTATTCCTTGTGCTTTGGCTTCTTTTACAAACTTAAATACACCGAACATATTGCCGTGGTCGGTAATAGCAACAGCAGACTGTCCGTCTGACTTGGCCTTTTTCATTAAGGTTTTAATGTCAGAAGCACCATCGAGAAGTGAGTATTGTGTATGCGAATGTAAATGACAAAAATCTATCATAGGGAAATTCTAATATCAACAAAGTTTGGAATGCAAAGATACAAAAAAATAAATTCTTGGGGCAGTTTGTTGGATTTTTAGACCTAAGGTTCACGTGTTATTTTTTGTTTTACCACTAAGAAAACTAAGTTAACACTAAGAAGCACAAAGAGAAAATTAAAGGAGAGCTACTGTAAAATGCTCATCTTTCTGAAACTAAAAATATTAGTGACCTAAGTGCTAAACTCCAATGATCTTTGTGGTTTAAAATAGAATTTTAGTTACTACTCAGGTACAAGCTGTTTTAAATTGATTTTGTCACGATTTTTGCAACTTTCAGGCAAAAAAGCCGCCAAAATCAGACAGATTTCCATTTTTACCACGGATTTACATCCGTGGTTACTAATATTTCACCC
>JBGSOH010000620.1:0-1697 GCA_041739205.1 Saprospiraceae bacterium | reverse complement strand
TCATAAAATTTTATACTTGGGAACTTCAAAATTTATCCTTGCTTTTACAATAATATCGTTAAGTTTAGTTACTTGCAAGGCACAGAAATCTGAAGTACCATCGGTAACAAATAATGCCAATTTGGGTATAAATGGAGCATTAGAGAATGCCAAAGACAGTATTAATATATCCCGACTGGAAGTTTTTGAAGTATATAAATTTTCAATTAATAGTGTTGCAAGTTGTAAAGTGATTTCAGGAAAAATTACCAAAAACTCTGATATCAGAGTAATACGCAATGGTAAAATTGTTTTCCCTTTTGATGGTAGATTATTTGGACAATTATCTTCATTGAAACGATATAGAGATGACATGGATGAAGTGATGAGTGGCTTAGAATGTGGAATTACGATAAATGACTTTAATGACTTTAGAATTGGTGATATTATAGAAGGGTATGAAACAAAAGATTATAGTAAAATTAATAAAACAATATCAAAAATTACAAAAGATACCATATTTACAACTTCATACTTGATGGGGAAATTTGATCCATCTACCCACCTAGATTTTACGAGCATTCCAGCTAAATACAGAGATGAAGAAATAAGGTATATCCGAAAAGATGTATTGGAAGCCTTTATAAAAATGTATGAAGCTGCCGTCAAAGATGGCGTCTACCTAAAAATAAGGTCAGCCACTAGGAATTTTGATAACCAAAAACGAATTTGGGAAAATAAATGGACAGGTAAAACTATTCTCGAAGATAATGTGAATGCTGCCTTAGACATAAAAAATGATACAGAACGGGCTAAAAAAATCTTACAATATAGCTCGATGCCTGGTACATCTAGACATCATTGGGGTACTGATATGGACTTCAATTCATTTGACAATAAATGGTTTGAATCCGGTGAAGGTCTTAAAATCTACCAATGGCTCTCAGCAAATGCAAGTCAATATGGATTTTGTCAACCATATACCAAACATGGTACCGATAGGAATACAGGATATTACGAAGAAAAATGGCATTGGACGTATATGCCTATTTCGGAACAGCTGACAGAATTGGCAGCTTCTTCATTGACTAATGATATGATCTCTGGTTTTTTGGGATCTGATACAGCCGTAGAGATCGACGTAGTCAAAAACTATATTTTGGGCATCAGTCCTAGTTGTAAAATTCAACATTAGCACTATGGCAGGCGGCACATCTTTAAAAGTAGATACTTCCGTTTGGGGTATCATCCTGCTGACCTTACCTATCAGTATGGCCAAGTTGATACCTGAGATCAACTACCTGATCAATGCCACTTTTCTTGGCCATCTAGGCAGCGTAGAACTTGCGATGGCAGGGATCACAGGTGTCTATTATTTGATATTTTCAGCGCTGGGATATGGACTTAACAATGCATTACTTGCCATCATGTCAAGGCGAGCAGGCGAAGAAAACCGCAACGAAATATTCTCTACCCTATGGCATGGTTTACTGCTATCTACAGGCTTAGCTACCTTATTTATGATAGGCACTTGGCTATTTGTACATCCACTGATGGTCATGGTAGGTATAGACCCCGAAGCTGCCAAAATGGCTTCAGACTTCCTAGACATCCGAGTATGTGGGATATTCTTTCTGTACAGTCTTCAAATGCAAAATGCCTACTTAATCAGTCTTCAACAAACCAAATACCTAATCGTCATTGCTTTGATTCAGTCA
>JBGSOH010000608.1:0-3136 GCA_041739205.1 Saprospiraceae bacterium | reverse complement strand
ACCTCCTCGCATAGGTCGCCCTTCAAATCCTGGATTCTTCAATTTAATCGTATCCGTCTGTGCAAAAGTAAAAGTAGCATAAAAGAGAAGTATAAAAAGTAAGTTCTTCATGTTTTCTAAGCTTTATTTATGTGAAGGTATGTCTATTCCTTTCATTTTACGATATAATTCTGTGGCGTATCCATCTGTCATGCCCGACACGAAATCTAATACGCCCATCGTCTTTTCATAAGGACTCACATCGTCTTTACTTAGGTTGTATTGGGCAGGTATGAGATGTAGACATTTTTTCTCCAAAGGAGTCCTCTCTTCGTGTAACACGGCTGTGACAAACACGGACAAGATTTCTGACATGACATTATATCCTGCTAATTCTACTTCTATGACAGAAGGATGGTTGTAAATCTTGGCGATAGATATGTCGTTGATTGTTTTCAAATAAGGACAAGACTTCTCCACCATATCTACCAATGTACTATTGAACGTACCTGCCAAAATAGTATCCATGTTGTCAAAAAACACATCAGCTGCTCGGTTGACAAGGCCATTGATACATTTTGCTCTGAGATACGAGATGGCTTCGTTGTTGTCACCTATTTTTTGGAGCACTTCTTTGGTTCGAGACACACTATCGGTACTATTGCTTAATTCCCCTATTAAAGAAAGGAAGGCGTTTTCTATTTCCGCTCTAGACAAGATACCTATGCGGTGTGCATCTTCCATGTCTACGATTCTGTAACAAATGTCATCGGCGGCTTCTACAAGATATACAAATGGATGTCTGTACGCTTTATCATTTCCATCTATCATCCGAAACTCTTGGATTACGTCGGCAAAGGCAGTTGCATCTGACTGAAAATAACCATACTTTTTGCGATGCATGTAAGATTTATCAATCTCATCAGATGCGCATGGATACTTGAGTATAGATGCAAGTGTGACGTACATCAGTCGCTGTCCGCCTTCGAGTTTTCCTTTGAACTGTCTGGTCAGTAATCTCAAAGCATTGGCATTGCCTTCAAAATTGGTCAGGTCTTGCCACTCTTTTTCTGTATAATGTGCTCTAAGCGTTGAACTATTAAGAGACGCATCTGCGTGACTCGTAAAATAATGAGAAATTGCTTTTTCGCCTGAGTGTCCGAATGCAGGATTGCCAAGGTCATGTGCTAAACACGCAGAAGCTATCACACCAGATAACTCATAAATGTAGAAAGATTGGTGATCTTCTGTAAAAGTGTTTTTATGGATTTCTGAAAGCTTATGACCTACGATAGAACCAAGCGACCTTCCCACTGAAGCCACTTCTAGCGAATGTGTGAGTCTATTGTGTACAAATACATTGCCAGGAAGGGGAAAAACTTGTGTTTTGTTCTGAAGCCTTCTAAATGCTGATAAAAATATGATTCGGTCGTAATCACGGGTAAATTCTGACCTCATACTAGGAGTCCCGGAAGCTTGATATCCGAACCTACGATATGAAATACAATCTCCCCAGTGTTGCATGATTATGGTTAAGTTTTTGAATTTGTTTTATCAGGATGTTACTGACTACTATTTGAAATTTATTTAAAATCAAAATGAACAAGATCTTTAAACTTGTCCAATCTATCATTGATTTCAGTATCATTTAATGTTCGGAGTCTGTCGAGACTAAAGTCTTCTACACAAAACGAAGCCATAGCTGAACCTGCGATAATAGCACGTTTCATATTTGCCATTGATGTATCATCAGTTTTAGCAAGGTAACCCATAAATCCACCTGCAAAGGTATCTCCAGCACCTGTAGGGTCGAATACTTCGGCTAGCGGTAGTGCAGGCGCAAAAAAGATATCTCCATTGTGGAAAAGTAAGGCACCATGTTCGCCTTTTTTGATAACTAAGTATTCAGGACCCATTTCGTGGATCACTTTTGCTGCTTTCACTAGTGAATGTTCGCCCGACAATTGTCTAGCTTCTTCATCATTGATGGTCAATAAATTTATCCTTGATATGACACTTTTCAGTTCGTCCATAGCTATATCCATCCAAAAATTCATAGTGTCCAATGCAATGAGTTTTTGACTACCATCGAGTTGGTCTAGGACTTGTGACTGAATCTGTGGTGTGAGATTGCCCAGCATGACATACTTGCATGATTTAGCAGCTTCAGGTAGGATAGGATTAAAATCTGCCAATACATTCAGATCAGTGACCAAAGTGTCACGGCTATTCATATTATTATGGTAACGTCCTGCCCAGAAAAAGGATTTACCTCCTTGGACGGTTTCTAGTCCATCTAGATTGACACCACGCGCGGTGAGAGCATCCAATTCAGAATGAGGAAAATCATCGCCTACTATAGAAACAAGATGAATATTTTTGGTAAAATAAGAAGCTGCCCAGCTGATGTACGTACACGCGCCACCGATGACCATTTCTGCTTTTCCATAAGGTGTTTCTATGGTATCAAAAGCGACTGTACCTATCGTAAGAAGACTCATAAGACTATTTTTTTATTTCAGGGCGCAAAGGTAGTTTTTTATCTGCAAACCTAAAAATTTATATATTTTGGTGGTGAATTTTGCTGCTGATTTGCTAACAGAAGACACAGATATCGCAGATTTTTCTACAATACTGTCACTGTCCCATATTTTTGTACTACACCATCATCTGTATAAATGGCTATAAGATAAACATAAACACCTGTACCAACTTTAGAGCGGTTTGGTTGCCATGCTTGAGTTGGGTCGCCACCTGTTATCTTCTGAGCGTTGTGGATGAGATTGCCCCATCGATCGTAGATGGACATATCGTAGGAAATGCCTTTTGTTTTCAGGTAGAATAAAGTGTTCTCGGTGTTAGTGGATTGGGAAGAGACGATGTTGGGCAGGATCAGTGAATTTGTGGGTAATTCAGCATTGATGGTGAGTGTTTTAGTTACGGTGCAACCGTATTCGTCTATGAAAGTAATGCTGTACACTCGGTCGCCCGTGATGGCTACAGCGATACTGTCTGCTACCCAATTAATATCAGAGGTGGGACTGAAAGTGATGGTATCTATGCTTTCACCGGATGATTGATAAGTGATGGAGATGATTTGCCCAATAACGCCGCTTATTTCTGCCGGCAAGGTCACATCTAGGTCGCTGATATTGGT
>JBGSOH010000457.1:0-3126 GCA_041739205.1 Saprospiraceae bacterium | reverse complement strand
CGTAGGTTCGCCCAAAACAAGCATAGCCATCATGACAGGATACAAACCAATGTCCAACAGTGATCCACCTGCAAGATGAAGATCAAAAAGCCTACTCTTTGCGTCATACACAGCCTTAAAGCCAAAGTCAGCCGAAATGTGTTTTACTTCACCTATCGTACCTTCTTGTGTAGTATTGATAACATCTTGTATTGCAGGCAAAAAAGCAGTCCACATCGCTTCCATCAGAAATACACGATGAACTCGAGCAGTATCGATCATTTTTTGGACTTGGTCACTATTGACAGCCATTGGTTTTTCGCACAATACAGCTTTACTATTTTCCAAACATAAAATACTATGTGCCATATGAAAAGCGTGGGGTGTAGCTACATAAATGGCATCTATCTCCGCACAAGCAGCAAGATCTTCGTAGCTATCAAAGGTAAGAATGTCAGGATATACATCGCTAAATACTTTTTGTTTATCCTTACTTGTGGATGCGACAGCATATAGATATCCACCATCAGAGATGCTTAGGTCAGCAGCAAATTTTTGTGCGATCTTACCACAACCTAAGATGCCCCATTTTATTTTGTTTTGCATATGTTGAGATGATTTGGTCGTTTGAAAAATGTGTTTGATTTGTAACGTTGATATGGAATAAATGGTTGTGGATGGTTGGTGTATTAGGATTAAAGTTGACCTGTTAATTAGTTTAGATTCCATATAAATTCAAATATTGAGCTGCTATAGAACCAATTAATTTGCAGTGAATCATCAAAATTTGCATATTTATTATTTGAATATGTTAAAAGTAGATATTTAATGAATGTTATATCAATTTAATACGATATATAAGAATAAATATACCAAAATTAACCCAATATAGTTTTGGATGTCTGAAAAAAAACACAATCTTTGTCTTGACAAGAAGCAGAAGAAAGGTGCGCAACTTTCTATCATGATTTCTACATTAATTACATTTTTTAAAATTATCTTTACGATGAAAAATTTAAGTTTATTTAGTTTATTGATTATGTTTGGGTTAGTATTGTTTATTGTTGGGTGTCAGAAGGAATCTGAAGCTATTGCTGAGAACAAAAAAGACACAAACGCTACTTTGATGAATTCTTTTTCGGCCGGTAGTGAAGTTACTGGATGTAATGAAAACTACCCAAATAATCCTGAGTATAGGATTAAAATAAGCGATGCTCAAAAACAGACGTTACAGAATATTTTTGTTGCACTTGATAATTCTGAAACTTTTCAAATTACACCAGAGATAATAGATGAATTTGGAAACCCAGTGACAAAAATGTCGTTACTTTACAATAAAAATGGAGTAACGAACGTGATCTTACCTTTTTACAAAAAAAGTTCTGATAAAATAACTTCATTTTTTGTAATAAATCGTTCATCATCAGGTGTTTTTACTTATAATTTTATTAATAGGCAATTTCACATTCATTATCAAAATGATACAACATTGCCACATCGACCTTCATCAACTATAATGGCAATTAATCAATATTATTTTGATTTATTTGATTATGGCGTGTGCAATTCTAATTCTGTCCCTCCATTGCCTAATGGAGAAGGTGGAATAAATGCATCTCCTTTATGCGAGCAAGAGCAAATGGTAGCTGTATATATGGATTGTAATAACTGGGCATTCAAGCAAAATGAAGTAGAAAATCGAATACCTTGTTTAGTTAATTGGCATGACGAAACAGTAACAGTTCCGTGTCCCCCTACTGGTAACGGTAGCTCGGGCGGAGGAGATTCAGGGTCTGGGTGGAATGGATCTGGTCCAGGTTCTTATAATAACAATAATAACAATAATAATAACGGTAATGGAAATAGTCAGAATCCAAGATTGAGTGTGTATTTAGAAAATCTACGTTATTTGGAAAATTGGATGAGTACTAGTGCTATTGATAATTTGTATGATTTTATTTTTACAACTGATATGTCTGAAGATTGTGTGAGCCAAACAAAAACATTTAAAAACATATTGCAAGACAATAACTTTAGTCAAGCTGCCATAAGCACTGCAAATTGTTTGTCATCAAGTTTAGGAGTAAACGTACATCCATCTGCTCCCGATGACTGTTCAATTGGAAATCAAGCACCAATTCCAAATATTATGAATAATATGGCAAATATGCCAAGCTTGGCTTACAATATTGCAGCCTTGAGTCCATCGCTTGCATCTCTGCCTTGCAGACTTGCAAACAGCCAACTTTCATCTTCTCAAGTCAATAATTTACTTGCGGCA
This sequence comes from Saprospiraceae bacterium, assembly GCA_041739205.1. GTDB lineage: Bacteria > Bacteroidota > Bacteroidia > Chitinophagales > Saprospiraceae > OLB9. The sequence goes on along the minus strand of JBGSOH010000457.1, from coordinate 866 downwards.
CTTCAAAATTACATACCAGGTGACGCACCAGTAATGGAGGATATTGATGGAAATCCAATATTAAATGGACCTACGGGACCTAACTATCACGCAATTGCTAATCTTTTAACTAACGTTCTTAGGTCTTTTCCTCAATTAGATTTCTCTCAAGCAGAGATGGAATGGCTTTTGAATAACAGTGTTGATTTAGATTTAATGAAAACATATCTTTTTCAGTCAAAAAATAATAACACACTACCTAAGGCATATCAAGTTGTAGATTTTTATATGAGTAATCAACCTAAAACTTTAGAAGATGCAAAAGATCAAATTGAAAACATGTACTATGATAATGTTGATTCAGGATTAGAATATACAATCCAAGGTGAATTTGAATGGTCTAAACATAGTCCCGTGTCCCTTCAATCTTTGCCATCATATGCTGCGTTTTATGGTGCTTATCCTAAAGACGATGATAATAAATTATTAACTGGGGCTGAAAATATCTTTGGGCTTTTGAATGGACCAATAAAAGCTGTTTATGATCAATCAGTATTAATAAATAAGCCTCTTCAGAATGTATGTGCGCTGAAAGTATCTATAGCATTGAATGGTGCTGGCATAACAATTCCACACATATTTCAAGATAACAATTCTAATGGCATAAAAGATGGAAGTGATATAAGCTTTACAATTCCTGATGATAATGGTAAATATTATTTTTTAAATGCAGAATTATTAATTAATTGGTTCTACTGCAAATTTAATGGAAATAATTAAATTTGACCTTAAAATGAAATATGTTTTTGACGAAGGATTTTTTTAATTTGTTATCTGATTTTGGGGATGATTGGGTTATTGAAGAATTAAATGCAGACCACAAAAGT
>JBGSOH010000599.1:0-2576 GCA_041739205.1 Saprospiraceae bacterium | reverse complement strand
TTTTTCTCTTCCAATTTTTTGATTTCTTTTTCTATCCTAGCGAAATCCTTTCGTTGCTCAAAGGTGGCTTTACTCTTTTCTTCTTCTTTGATTTCTATTACTTCTACAGGAGATTTATCGACTTTTGACTTGTCTCGATCTTCAGCTTTTTTAAGTTCACGATAATCAGAATAGGTGCCATTGTAATCTCTAAGCACAGCATTTCCTTCTAGAATGAATAAGTGATCTACCAACTTATCCATAAAATACCTGTCGTGTGTTACAATAATCAGACATCCAGGAAAATCCAATAAATACTCTTCCAAGACATTGAGTGTGATAATATCAAGATCATTGGTAGGCTCATCGAGAATCAAAAAGTTGGGGTTTTTCATCAAGATGGTCAATAAATATAACCTTCTTTTTTCTCCACCACTCAGCTGAGATACATAGACTCGTTGTTGTGATCTCGGAAATAAAAATCGCTCTAGCATCGACTCTGCGGATATCTTTTGTCCTTTGTCTAGCGGTATATATTCCGCAATATCTCTAATGACATCGATGACAGTTTTGTCTTCATTGAGCACCAATCCATCTTGTGTATAATAACCGAACACTATGGTATCTCCCACTACAATTTTGCCGCCATCAGGTTTAATATCTTGGGTCAAAAGCTTTAAAAAAGTAGATTTTCCAGTTCCGTTTTGTCCTACAATACCTATTCTTTCCCCTTTTTTGAATTTGTACGTAAATCCATCCAATATCTTTTTATCGCCAAAATTCTTAACAATCGAATGCGCTTCCAATATCTTCGACCCTAGTCGCGATGCTTGGATATTGATCTTCATATCGTCATTATTGAGCCTGACACTCGCCTTTTCTTTGATCTCGTAGAAGTCATCTATTCTAGATTTTGCCTTTGTACTACGCGCTTGTGGTTGACGACGCATCCATTCTAGTTCTTTAGAAAAAAGCTTTTTGGTCTTTTCAAGATTGGCAGCATCATTGAGCAATCTTGCTTCTCTTTTTTCGAGATATTGAGAGTAGTTGCCACGATACATGAAGGTATTACCATTTTCCATCTCGATGATCTCATTACATACACGCTCCAAGAAATATCTATCGTGCGTCACCATGAAAAGTGTCAAATTGGGTTGCTGAAGAAAAGTCTCCAACCATTCGATCATCTCCATATCTAGGTGGTTGGTAGGTTCGTCGAGGATTAGAAAATCTGGTTCTTCTATCAATATCTTGGCAAGTGCTAGACGTTTTTTCTGACCACCAGACATTTGACCCGTTTTTTGGTCCATATCTGTGAGTAGCAATTTATGGAGAATCTCATGGATTTTTGATTCCAGATCCCATGCTTTTAGATCTTCGAGTCTTGTGACACATTTCTGAAGTAAGGCATCGTCATTCATCAAAAGTGCTTTTTCGTAATCTCTGACGGCAATGATAGCTTCATTATCAGAATCAAAGATGGTTTCCAGCACGGTGGCATTGGGATCAAAAGCAGGATCTTGTGTAAGAATGGATGTTTTTATTTCTTTAGAGATGATGATTTTTGCATTTTCGCCATCCGATCCTTCTTCGCCACCTATGACTTTGAGTAGCGTCGTTTTTCCACTACCATTTTTGGCAACAAGGGCTATTTTGTCTCCTTTGGAGATAGATAGATTGACGTTTTTGAAAAGGACTTTATCGCCATAAGAGCGGCTTACATTTTCTAAAGAAAGGTATTGCATAAGATGAATTGATAAAATAAAGTGCGAAATTAGTAAAAATTAGGGTTAATATTGCTTTTCACTGGACCAAACTAAGTTCAAGTTGCCTCGTTCTAAAATACAATATCCTACATTAGCCCTTGATTACCTTTCACCATCCATCTTTATTTCTATACCTTACTTATTTTGAACACCTTTGATGATATAAGCTAGACCTACTATAATGTATCGCCTGAGTACATTTCTAAATGATAATTCCGGGTATATCCCATTTTTTGCACGGAAATTCATTTAAAATTCATTTTGTCTCCTTTAGGGTCAGGGTAAAACAAAAGGAATTTTAAACTAAGTGTAATTTTGGGATACACCCATAATTCCCTATAAAAATTTGATATAAGAGATGATGTGTAAAAAAATATTCTTTTTGTTTGGTGGCATTCAATTTACTTGCTACATTTACATTAAGTTTCTCAAATTATTTAATGTAATTTTCCCTAATAAAGCTACATAGAGTCTAACAATAAGGCTTAGCTTAGAACTTATTTCCCTCTGTGTCATAAATTATTTATTAACCTTATAATTTTCACCCCATGAAAAACTTATTTTTTATTGCTGCATTTGTCGTTCTTACATCTCAATGGGGAAGGAGTCAAGTGACTTGCCCTGGGGCAAATTTGACTACTCAAGCTCAAGTAAATCAATACCTGATTGATTATCCTGGTTGTGTGGTTGTGACTGGGTCAATAACTTTTGGTAATGATAATATTGATCCCATAACTGATGTGAGTGGGTTGTCATCTATAAAAAAGATTGTTGGAGAACTTCAAATTATTGATACAGAAATAATGGGATTAAGCTTCAGCGCATTGGATT
>JBGSOH010000586.1:0-2095 GCA_041739205.1 Saprospiraceae bacterium | reverse complement strand
AATGGCTCTTCCACCATTCAGACTGCCTGTAAAACCTACGCCTGCAGTCAGTGGATGTTGGGTCAATATTTTTCCAATTTCAAAAGAATCACCTTCTACATGTTGGAAGATATTTTTATTTAAACTACACTTTTCTAAAGCATTATGTATGGCTGATGAAACAAGCTTTGACGTACGTGGATGCGAAGGATGACCTTTTACAATAACAGGACATCCTGATGCTAGTGCCGATGCTGTGTCTCCTCCTGCTGTAGAATATGCTAATGGAAAATTGGATGCTCCGAAGACCACAATAGGACCAATAGGTATCGTCATCTTGCGCATATCAGGTTTTGGCAATGGTTTTCTGTCTGGAATAGCGGTATCAATGACTGCTTCTACCCAACTACCTTCTCCTACCAAATCGCCAAATAATCTCAATTGACTACAAGTTCGCATTCTTTCACCAACAAATCTTGCTACTGGCAAATTGGTTTCTTCTGATGCAGTCTCCAATAAGCTATCTCCTAATGCTTCTATTTCATCAGCAATGGCATAAAGAAAAACTTTTTTATCTGCACCAGAAACAAGCTGATACTCCAAAAAAGCATCATATGCTTGTTCCATTATTTTATTCAATTCATTGATCATATCACTTGTATTTAAAGTTGGGGTAATTGTGGTCTTTTACTTATTGCATCTGCGATTACTTTCTGTACTGTTGTCCGTTCATCACCTATCAGCGTCAATCTCGGAGCTCGCACATACTCTGAACCAATACCTTCAGCAGTTTCTGCGAGTTTAATATATTGGACCAACTTGGCATGAATATCCAATTCCAACAAAGGCAAAAACCATCTGTAAATATCTAATGCTTCTTGTATTCTTCCTTGTTTGATCAATTCAAAAATAACCATTGTTTCTCGTGGAAAAGCACATACCAATCCTGCGACCAAACCATCTGCTCCCATAACAATTTCTTCCATAGAAAGCGTATCAACACCACAAAGTATCTTAAATCTATCACCAAATCTATTTTTCAGTCTAGTGACATTGGATACATCTCTGGTGGATTCTTTGATCGCTTGGATATTATCAACAGAAGTCAATTCGGCGAACATGTCTAACGTAACTTCAATTTTATAATCTACAGGATTATTGTATATCATAATAGGCAAATCTGTAGATGCTGCAATAGTTTTGAAATAAGTGACCGTTTCTCTGTGGTCTGATTTATATCGCATCGGTGGTAACAACATCAGGCCTTTTGCTCCCCATTTTTTTGCCAATGCAGCTTGTCTCATAGCTTCTCTAGTCGATCCTTCCGCAATATTTAATAATACTGGAATGAGATCAGGAACATTTGAAACTGTATGTTTAACAAGAATTTCTTTTTCGGATTCTGTTAATGTACTTGCCTCACCAAGTGTCCCACCTAGGATGATTCCTTTCACACCTGCATCTAGTTGAGCTTTGAGATTGACGGTAAAAAGTGTCAAATCCAATTGATCATCAGCGTCAAACTTAGTAGTTAAAGCTGGAAAAACGCCATTCCAATGTATCATGTTATTTAATTTAGTGATGGCTTTGTGGAGAATTCCATTGTGCCAGATAAAAAGGACTCAAATGTAGTAATATTTTATAATGTAGTATTAAGAAAATAAGTAGAATTCTTCGTTAAGTTTACAAAGTGCTTGGAACTTTAAGCTCATTTCCAACTTGCATGGGGACACATAAGATTTAAAGATCCAAGATAACTATCTTTTTGACTGTCCGATTAAAATTATAGTCTTCTATAGAAATGTAGTAAACGCCTGCTTTCAAATCTGAAAAATTGAAGTGATTGATTCCATTATTAATAACATAACTTGCACAATGACTACCTGATATATCCATGAGATTCATCTTTACTTTTTCGCGTCCATCCGTTGGATACCATTCTACAGTAAATTGCTCATTATTTTGTGTGGGTATCGGATAAAACTGAAATATTTCATCAATGTTTTTAATACGCTCTACCCTTATTGGGGAATAGTAAATACTATTATCAAAATCAATAATCTTAAGTCTATAAAAGTTAAATCCTACACTTATACCTTGATCGATAAAATTATAA
>JBGSOH010000453.1:0-3636 GCA_041739205.1 Saprospiraceae bacterium | reverse complement strand
ATGTTTGGTGCTGATGAATGGATGGAGACTCATACAAGGTCTTACATTGGCATACAATCCAAGGAATTTACGAGTGGTTACATTTAAACTCTTATACCCACCACCTTGAGGTGTAGTAATGGGTGCTTTTAAAAACACTTTGTTTCTTCTGATGATATCCCATGATTCGGCGGCAATACCAGCAGTATTCCCTGCAAGATATACTTTTTCGCCTACTTCGACTTCATCAATTTCGATCTCAGCTCCTGCTGCTTTTATGATCTCTATGGTGGCATCCATTATTTCTGGACCTATACCATCGCCTTTAGCTACGGTGATTCTTGTCATAAAACTTGATTTTAATTTGTTATTTTGATTTAAGAATTTATTACTCAATGAGATAAGGGACCTTACCATCTGTGATGATGATTTTACTATTTGTAGACTTAGATAGCTCAATAAACGCTTCTATACTTCTTACTTTAATAATTTCATCAGTAAGCCCTTCGGACAATATTTTCTGTGAGTCTCTAGTGCCTTTTGCCTCTATTATTTTGCGCTCGGCTTCTAGTTTTTCTTGCTCAAGAATGAAGACCATTCTCATAGCATTCTGTTCTGCTTGTAGTTTTTGCTCAATAGAACTTGATAGACCTGATGGCAATTGTATACTCTTCATTAGAACAGCTTCCACCACGATTCCTTGTCGGAGCAGTGTTTCGTCCATTTTCTGTTTGATGGATTGTTCTATTTCTGATCTCATCCCTGAATGCATATCTTTTGCAAAATAATTTGAACAAACATCAGCTGCTGCAGACCTGAATACATTGGAGATTATGTTTTCATAACCTACTCCTATCTCGCTGATGACTCTAGGTACCATTTTTTTGTCGATTCGGTATAGAATGGAAATCTGAGATACCACGCTCATACCTTCTTTGCTCGGAAGACTTAGCGAAAGCTCGATGTCACTAATTTGGATGTTAGTTTTTACTACCTTAGTCGAGATGGGATTAAACCACACAAGACCTTCGTCATAACTTTTATTGGAGAGTTTGCCCCATCGTTGTTTTACGCCTATTTCACCAGGTCGCACCACTGCACAACTCATAAATTGAATAATGACTAATAAACTAAAAATATACTTTTTCATTTTCTGCTTATTTAAATGTGATTAAATACAGCACAAAAATATATCAAAATAATTATAATGAATATTTATCTTTATTATGAAAAGTATAAAAATAATTTATGTAAAAGATGTATTACAAGCAATGAATTGCCTTCTAGTTTTATTGTGAAATTCACCAAGCCTTAAAATTAATTTTATCTGTAGGCATGAAATTTGACATTCATTTTGTTAGCAATTTGTATTTTATGGAAGCTTATAAATCATGTAATTTTTAGTGTAGGATTGCATCATAGGTAACTATTCCATATCGAATATTAGTTTTATATCTTAGGAGTTTCTTTTAATTATTAATAGCTATTTCTCTTACTATTTTGATGTTAAAACTTGATCGTTATTACACTACTGTATCTCTAAATAAAAATTGTAATAGAATATTTCGTGTTTCCTCACTAATTGGAAATGATTTTCCTGATGATTTTTCTACTTGAACAATAGTACTTTCTGAAGTAGCTACGCATTCGCCATTTTGGAAAAGATTTTGACAAATTTTTATGGAGCTATTTCCTATCTTTATAATTCCAGTACCTATTTCCACTTGTCCCGGCCATAATATTTCTTTGAGGAATTGTAGGTTTAAATTCACAATTACAAAACTTATTTCATTTGACAATATTGAAATACTTGGGCTGTAAAGAAGTTCAACTCTACCAGTCTCAAGGTAGCTAGCAAATACAGCATTATTTACATGACCTTGCCTATCAGTATCTGAATACCTAATTTTATCTATTGATGTTAGAGGAAAATCCTTAAGCTCCAAATGTTTCATAATTGAGTCTGCTTCGAAAAGTCTTTGGGTTTAATGAAAAAAAAATATTAATTTCTACTGAATTGATAATCAATCGCTTCCCTTTATGGTTAGGGTAAAAAGCGGTTGACTATCAATCTGTTTTTGTTATTGGTTTGAACTAATTATTTCTAATTTCACTTTTTTAAAAGGCCTATTTATTTACGGACTGTATCTTAGTAACCATAAATCTAAGGATGTAATCACTTCACCAAATCCTTAACTTTTGCCAATGTCCTTTCTCTACGCGGGATACTTTCTGCTCTTACATATCCTTGATTTGGATTGAGCTTTACGAAGTCTTGATGATAGGCTTCTGCTTCCCAAAATTTTGAAAAAGGTACCACTTGAGTTGCAATAGGTTTTTTGTATTCAAGCGCTATGTCTTTTATTTTTTGGTCAATGATTGTTTTCTCTTCTTCATTTCTATAAAAGGCAATAGTTCTATACTGTTTGCCACGATCGGGACCTTGTCCATTGACAATCGTAGGATCTATTGATGCAAAAAACACTCGAACTAGATCTTTATAACTAATCACTTTCGGATCATAATATACTTCAAATGCTTCTGCATGCCCTGTGCGTCCTGCACCTACATTTTCATAAGTTGGGTTAGGTTCTTCTCCACCGGAGTATCCTGAAATAACTTCTGAGACACCTTTTATACTCTCAAAAATCGTCTCAGTACACCAGAAACAACCACCTGCAAAAGTCGCGACTGAAAGGTCTGAAAGTGGTGTTTGGGCAGCTACAAATTGCATTGCTTCGCCATTCATACAATACCTAAGGCCAGTAGGGTCGGGACCATCATTAAATACGTGCCCTAAATGTCCTCCACATCGCTGACAGGTAACTTCATCTCTTGACATGCCCAGAGAATTATCTACAGATACGGATACACTTTTTGACGAAAGATATTGAAAAAAACTAGGCCAACCTGTACCAGAATCAAATTTTGTTTCTGATACAAATAATGGATTTTTACAACCTGCACATACAAATGTTCCTTTTTCTTTTACCTTATTAAGTGGACTACTATTTGGTCTTTCTGTACCATGTTCACGAAGGATATAGTATTGGGATGAAGTCAATTCTTTTTTCCATTCATCATTGGTCTTGACAATTTTTTCTGTCCAGTTTGTATCCAAATTAATGACATCATCACTTGTTTTAGGTGAAGAATTTGCTTCTGGTTTGGTGCTTTTTTGAGCACAAGCATTTAGGCATATTAATAAAAAACAACTTGTGATTAACTTGAGCATGTGTTTAGATTTACTGGTATTTAATGAGGATTTGAAACAGATTTGATTCCCAGCTGCTGCCATCCTAATAAAATATTTATTTTGAAAATGATACTATGAATATTGTGAGCAAAAAAGCTAGTCAAATTTTGTTAATTGGGTACCAAGGTTTAATTATTCGTCAATGATTATTTTATGTAACACATTAAAGGCTAAAAGGATTATAGAAGGATGCCTGTTTAGTGGGTTTTGTAGCAATATTGACAGTAAAATGATAAAGTTTAATGTATAGACCATTTTTTGAAGGCAAAATTATTTGGGTTTTAAATTTATGCCTATTTCTTTTATCATTCCGCTTCTAGTGCAAGTTTGCGACTTGTGCTTTTAACACTATATAGGTTTTATAATTTGTTAACAGTTGATTTATAAAAAGTTGTAACTTC
>JBGSOH010000520.1:0-17191 GCA_041739205.1 Saprospiraceae bacterium | reverse complement strand
ATCTGACATAGATCAGAATGCTATACATCGACTACTAAACTTCAAAGAAAGTAAGTCTCCCCTTTTTGTATTGTTCCACAGTTGGAAGTATCACATTTCATAAAGCAAAAGGATAATAGATTGATAGAATTGTAGACTTTAAGACATTGACAATATGTCTTTTGGGATTACATAATTTTATGATCTATTTACTTATGGAATAATTCCAATTTTATAATTCCATCATGGAAAATTTATATTTGATATAAAACCAGTTTTACACAACTGTTTGATTATATCAATTTTGTGGATCAATAATCAATATTAAAATCGTGAAAAATAAAAGTTTAAACTTTCCTAAGGATGGCTTGGCTGGCCTTAAGGAGAATTTCAGTTCGGATGCCATATCCGGTTTTATAGTGTTTTTATTAGCATTACCTTTAAGTTTAGGAATAGCCAAAGCTTCAGATTTCCCACCTATAATGGGGCTAATTACAGCGATCATAGGTGGCTTGGTAGTTAGTTTTTTTATGGGTAGTCGACTTACCATCAAAGGACCTGCTGCAGGTCTAATAGTCATAGTTGCGGGTGCCGTAACTGACTTTGGAGGAGGAGAGACAGGATGGCATTTAGCCCTAGGTTGTATGTTTGTGGCTGCATTGTTGCAAATAGTATTTGGATTACTCAAATTCGGAAAACTAGCTGACTTTTTTCCTTTGCCAGCCATACACGGTATGTTAGCAGCGATAGGTATTATCATCATAGCCAAACAAATTCCTGTACTACTCAATGTCAATCCAACAATAATGGCAGGAAAAAGTCCATTGGCTATTTTGGGCTCATTGCCTACCGTTATTGGCAATTTAGATCCCAGGGGTGCGATGATAGGTGCGGTGAGTCTCGCGATTATGCTTGGATGGCCTTATTTAAAAAAATCATTTATTGGTAAAATACCTGCTCCACTGATGGTATTGATGATAGCTGTACCTGCTGAACTAATGATGGACTTCTCACATACTGAGCCATCTTATGCATTGGTGCACATAGGTAATTTGGTAGAAAACTTGCATCTCAATGTTGATTTTGGTGGCTTTAGTATGCCAGGATTATTCATTAAATATGTCATCATGTTTGCTCTGGTAGGCACGCTTGAGTCATTACTTACTGTAAAGGCAATAGATCTGATAGATCCATACAAAAGGAAGTCAAATAATAACAAAGACATAATTGCTGTAGGGATCGGTAATGTTGTATCTGCTGTATTAGGAGGTTTGCCTATGATTTCAGAAGTAGCGCGTAGTTCTGCCAATGTCAGTAATGGTGCAAAAACTCGTTGGGCTAACTTTTTTCATGGGTTTTTTATCTTAGTATTTGTGCTCGTTGCTTCAAGATATATAGAGATGATACCCAATGCTGCACTTGCGGCCATGTTGGTGGCTGTAGGCATAAAATTAGCTCACCCTAGAGAATTTGTGCATACGTTTAAAGTAGGAAAAGAGCAATTGGCTATTTTTTTAGTAACTATCTTTTTTACTTTATTTGAAGATTTATTGATTGGTATTGCGGCTGGTATGTTACTTAAAATCATCATTCACCTTTATAATGGAGTGCCATTGAGTGCATTGTTTAAAGCACCAACTATCATTTCATTTGAGGGTAATAATTATTTAGTAGAGATTGATAAGGCAGCTATATTTACAAATTACATTAGGATAAAATCAAGGTTAGAAAGTATTCCTCCTGGATTTAATGTTACTATAGATCTTCAATCAACAAAATTAACAGACCATTCAGTGATGGAAAATCTTCACCATTTTAAGCATGATTATGAGTCAACTGGAGGTACTGTAAAGATTATTGGATTAGAAAATCATAAACCATTGTCTAATCATGAATTAGCAGGTAGAAAGATGGTAAAATCTGTTCAATAAAAAGATGTAGATTATGAAATATATAATTCTGTGCGTGTTATTAATTAGCACCACTACATTCATGTTTAGTCAATCGCTAAAAGATGGCAAATTATATCTCAACGAAAGTGGAGATCAATATTTGAAACTATCTTTTGTATCTCAGTTTTGGGTACGCACAGGCGATTACAATCCAGGAACGACAGTATTTGGGAAACCAAAACAATTGGGCACGGATTTTGGGATCAGACGTTTCAGGGTACAGCTATTCGGTCAATTATCAGAAAGAGTATTTTTTTATAGCCAATTTGGTGAAAATAATTTCAACTTTATAGGCGACAGAAAACCTTCTTTTTTTGTACACGATATTTATTCAGAATATGCGCTGCACAAAACTAAGTTATCTATTGGGATAGGCTTATCTGGTTGGAGTGGTTTGGCTAGATTTGCGTCACCTTCTGCTGGTACGATCATGGGAGTAGATGCGCCGCTTTTTGAGCAAACGACCAATGATGTCACTGATCAATTTCTTAGAAAATTAGGTGTCTTTGCAAAGGGAAAGCTTGGGAAGTTGGATTATAGAATGTCGATAGCTCAGCCATTGGCTTTTCAAAAATCTCCCATTTACACAAGTCTTATTACCAAGAATTCTAATTTCTCAAGTCTGCCACCGCATTTTCAATACAATGGATATTTTCAATACCAATTTTTGGATCAAGAGAGTAATTTGACACCTTATACTGTCGGAACATATCACGGTAAAAAGACCGTTTTTAATATCGGTGGAGGAGTAGTGTATCAAAAAAATGCCATGAACCATCTTAATCAATCAAGCGATACGATATATACGGACTTGTTGCAATTGGGTTTGGATGTTTTTTGGGATGCACCGATTGCAGCAGATGGTTCGTCTATAAGTTTGTATTCGAATATTGCGCACTTGGACTATGGTCCCAATTATATCAGAAATCTCGGCGTGATGAATCCTGCAAATGGCAACTCTGATGCTAATGTGATCAATGGTGGAGGATATGCCTTTCCAATGTATGGTACGGGAAATGTTTTTTACATGCAAATAGGGTATAAGTTTAAAGACAATCTCTTGGGTACGTCCACCTTGATGCCATATTTTACTTATCAACAAGCGCAATATGAAAGGCTTTCGCAATCAATGATTTTTTATTCCTTTGGTATCAATTATTTATTGGATCATCATAAATCCAAACTGACATTGGCATACGAAAACAGACCTGTATTTTTTGATAATGAAAACCCAGTTTTGAGAAAAGGGAGTAGCGTCCTTCAGTATCAAGTATTTTTTTAAACATTCAAAAAAATGAATCATACAACATATATATTCAAAGAAGAAAATGTACTTCATCACCTGAAACATTATTTGCCGGCACAGGCAGCATTAAAAGATTTTATCCATCACAATACTTTACATGCTTTTCAAGATCGGAAGTTTTATGATGCGCTTACGGAGTCTAGTAAGATATTTGGTTACAAGACTAGTTTGTCCATTAAAGAATATAGGCAACTATTTCTTGATAAAAAAATAAGTGAAGACGTATTGGACAAAGTTCTAAATGATAAAAAAGGAACAGAAAATTTGTCTTCTTGGAAATATAAATTGCTAGAGTATCCGTATGAAGATAATTTTTCAGGGCGACGTAGTCATTTGAGAAATAACTGGAAAGATTTGTATTCAGTTGATTTAGATCTTGCAATTCAACCGTTCCTATTCCGATTTCTTTGTAGCTATCTAGACCAAGGAATTGCCATTTGGAAATTTCCAGAATGGAATAAAGGATTTCTGACCACGATAAGGGAGATGGAGCGCAATACCTACACCAGTTTTTTTAAAAAACCAAGGGCCAAAAAACTCTTGATGGATCGAAAGTGTGAGATTAGTGATTTGCTAAAAATCTTGGTAGGAGATGAAACTTTGTACGAACATTATCTTTTTGATCAACAGTTTTCTCACCCAGGTTGGTCTGGCATGGTGGCTGTGGTAGAAGAAAATCCTGTTACACTTATAGATAGTAGAAGAATATCCTTGCAAGAACTAATTATTTTTGAGTTACTTCTCGAAATTGATACACTGGATGACAAATTTGGTGAAAATTGGTTACCATTGGGTTTGAGACTGGCTAAAAAAGTCACGCCACTTTTTGCCCCTGTGGAAAAAACAGAATATCGCGAAGTACTACATCTTTGGCAGGATGCTTTTGAGTGGTCTTATTACGATCAAGTATTATCTGGAATTGTCACTGACAAAGATGAGCGAAAAGAAAGCAATCAGAAAAGTTTTCAAGCACTGTTTTGTATAGATGATAGAGAAGGCTCATTGCGTAGGTATGTAGAGGATCTTGATCCTGATGCAGAGACTTATGGTACACCTGGATTTTTTAATGTAGAGTTTTATTACAAACCAATGGATGGCAATTTCTCCATGAAGGTCTGTCCAGCACCGATGTCGCCCAAATATCTTATAAAAGAAGAGATAGATAATAAAGTCAATAAAAAAGACTTTCATTTTGCCAGTTATACACATTCTTTGTTTTTCGGGTGGCTCATCACACATACAATAGGTTTTTGGTCAGCAATACGGTTGTTTATCAATATATTTACTCCTAGACTGAGTCCTGCCACTACTTTTTCGTTTAGGCACATGGATAAGTTTTCGAGATTATCTGTGGAAAATTCGGATATCACGGTTCAAGAAGATGGGCTACAAGTAGGTTTTACCATTCCAGAAATGGCTGATAGAGTAGAAGGATTATTACGAAGTATAGGCATGGTAGATCAGTTTGCACCACTAGTGTATGCTGTGGGCCATGGAGCGAGTAGTGTCAATAATACTCATTATGCTGGGTACGACTGTGGTGCTTGTTCTGGACGTCCAGGCTCAGTTAATGCTAGAGTCATCTCTTACATGGCCAATCATCCTGAAGTGAGAGCCATCTTAAAAGATCGAGGCATCGTGATACCATCATCGACCTTATTTATGGGAGCATTACATGATACTACAAGGGATGAAATAGAGTTTTATGATGAAATGCTAACTGACACAACAAAAAGTCAGCTTCACCAAAAAAACAAATTGATTTTTGTGAAGGCACTTAGCAAAAATGCCAAAGAACGTTCAAGACGTTTTGTCACATTGAATTCAAAAATAGATATTCAAAAACTGCATGAAAAAGTAAAAACAAGGTCTGTATCACTCTACGAGCCAAGACCAGAACTAAATCACGCAACTAATTCACTTTGTATAGTAGGGAGTCGAAGATTGACAGAAGATTTATTTTTGGATAGACGAGCATTTATGAATTCATATGATTACAAAATCGATCTAGAAGGCAATTATTTATTTAATATTCTTAAGGCAGCTGCACCCGTATGTGGTGGAATCAATCTAGAGTATTACTTTTCGAGAGTAGATAACCTGAAGCTAGGTGCAGGGACCAAATTGCCCCATAATGTCATGGGACTCATTGGTGTTGCTAACGGGATCGACGGCGATTTACGTCCAGGGTTACCCAACCAAATGGTAGAAGTCCATGATCCATTAAGGTTATTGATGATCGTTGAGCACCACCCAGATGTAGTGCTGAAAACCATACAACGCACACCTGAACTGTATGAATGGTTTATTAATGAATGGGTACATCTCGTGGTGATCGCTCCTGAAGACAAATCATTGTGGCGTTTTTCGGAAGGTAGTTTTCATGCTTACGAACCTGCTGCCCAAGCCATTGTATCCGTAAATAATCTAGAAACCATATTTGAACATCAATCAGAAAACTTACCCGTTTATCTGTTAAAAAATTAAGTATCGTGGAACAAATATTAGAAATATTAATCGTCTGGCCATTTTTGGCTTTCTTTATATCCTTATTTCTTCCAAAAGAAAACGAAAAAGTCATTTCTGGTTTTACTTATGGCCTGGTAGGATTACACTTTATGGCTATAGTCGCTTTTATAATTTTTTGGATGACAAAAGGAATACCCGATATCAACATCAAGGAGATATCATTGTATCAAACATCGCATTTGAATTTTTTTATAGACTTTTATTTTGATAATGTCACAGCGGTCTATTGTTTTGTAGGATCGATGCTTACGTTTCTGGTCGCTACTTACAGTCGTATTTACCTACATCGGGAGTCAGGATACAAGCGTTTTTTCAATACTTTGCTCCTTTTTTATGCAGGATATATTTTGGCTGTTTTTTCTGGTAATATGGAGACACTTTTTATTGGTTGGGAAATTTTAGGACTGACATCTTTCTTATTAGTAGCATTCTACAGAGACAGATATTTGCCTGTAAAAAACGCGTTCAAAGTTTTTTCTATTTATCGAATTGGCGATGTAGGTATCTTATTAGCGATGTGGGCGAGTCATCATCTTTGGCATGAAAATATCACTTTTGCCAAGCTCAATAACTATGAGCTGGTCCACGAGCATTTAGTAGGACATTCTCTATTTGGTGTATTTATTTCTATGATGATTTTGATTGCTGCATGTGCAAAATCAGCTCAATTTCCTTTTTCATCTTGGTTGCCACGAGCGATGGAAGGTCCTACACCATCGAGTGCGATATTTTATGGGTCGCTTTCTGTACATTTGGGTGTATTTTTGTTATTACGTACGATGCCATTTTGGGAGCAACAGATATTCGTGCGGGTTATGATAGGACTAGTAGGATTGGTGACTGCTGCCATTGGTGCATCCATAGGTAGGGTACAATCATCCGTCAAAAGCCAGATAGCATATGCATCCGTGGCCCAAATAGGGCTGATTTTTATAGAGTTGGCTTTAGGATTGGAAAGTTTAGCTTTGGTGCATTTTGCGGGTAATGCATTTTTAAGGACGTATCAATTATTGGTATCTCCGTCGGCAGTCAGTTATTTGATTAGGGAGCAGTTTTATCATTTCGTACCTAAACATCAGAATATAGAAACGCACTTCTCCAAAAAATTAGAGTATTCCTTATTTCTTTTGAGTATTAAGGAATATAATATGGATGAGTTGTTAGATAGATTTATATGGAGTCCATTCAAAAAATTGGGCAACCTTCTTCGATTCATCAATATTAAAAATATATATTACATTACCATTCCGACATTTTTGGTTGGTGTATTGATACAAGTAACGAGATATAATATTCCTGATTTTGTGGTGGAGATTATGCCTGAATTATTTGCTTTTATTGGCTTACTATTGGTCTTTAGGGCTTATGCAGGACGTAGAAATGTATTTGTCGTGTGGACATTGCTCGTCATGAATCATTTCTGGACAGTACTAGCTATCTCATTTAATGACAATCTTACAGTTGATGAAATAGTATTTTATTTAGTGGGTGTAGTCATAGCGGGTACAGTGGGATATTTTATATTGTACAAGCTTACCCGACTAGAAAAAGGTGTAGATCTCAATAGATTTCAAGGACACGTGTATGAATACCCCAAGCTAGCAGCTGGTTTTCTGATTACTTGTTTGGGTTTGGCTGGCTTTCCGATTACATCTACCTTCATTGGTGAAGATATTTTGTTTTCGCACATTCGATATGACCAAATATTTCTAGCGTTTTTTGTGTCATCTGGATTTGTGATCAGTGGTATTGCCTTGATCAGAATGTATGCAAGGATATTTTTAGGCCCACATGTGAAGAGATATCATGAGGTGGCGCAGCGGTCAGCTTGATGAATTTGTAAAATAATTGAAGCGTATGTGTTTGTAAAATAGAAAATGTACGCTTCATAAAAATCTATACAATCTCACAAACTACCATTATAGGCGTATCATTGAAGCAATAATAAAACTCCAACTTTAAAATTTTGTTAGTATTTTTGCATGATATAATCGTAAAATTATGAGAATCAAAAGTCTCCAACTGAATAATGTAGGTGTATTTGAAAATGAATTGATTGAGTTTAAACCTTGCCCAAGTAAAAGTAAGGCAGAAATACATATTTTTACGGGGACGAATGGTACAGGAAAGAGCACGTTGTTAAAAGCAATAGCTGCTAGTTTTACAAGATATTCTGATGGAAATTATGAATATGAAATTTACGATAATAGTTTTGAGAAATATTTTAGACAACAAAAGAGTTCGTTTGAACCAACATTTGAACATAAAGGACAAAATTTTCAAACATCCAAGGAAAATGATGATTTCAGTGAATATTTATATGTAATAAATAGACCAAATTTGCCAACAAGAGATGTAAGTTTTTGTGCATTGGCTTATTCAGGAAATAGAAGATTATTTGCTACGCATAGTATTGATGGACATAATTTACAAATGGAAAATCCATTATATTATGCTTTGAAGTTTGATCAAATTCCTAATCAAAAATTCGTGATCTCTGATTGGCTTAAAAATTCTTTGTTAAAAAGGGGTTATGCAAAGTCTGAAAATATAAAAATTAAGGAAGAACTGCACAACGATATTATAAACAAAATAGAAGAACTAATTTATCGAATTACGGGTAAAAAAGTCATTTTTAAATTGGATTTAAACCTAAATAAAACTGTATTACAATATGATGGAAATGAAATAGAGTTTGAAGTTTTACCAGATGGCTTAAAATCGATAATTAGCTGGGTAGCAGATTTGTGCATGAGATTAGTAGATTTGCCATGGGAGAATAATACTCCAATATTTGACAGAAATATAATCTTGCTATTAGATGAAATTGAAATACATTTGCACATTGAATGGCAAAGAAAAATTTTACCGGCCATTCAGGACCTTTTCCCAAATGCCCAAATTTTTATTTCTACACATTCTCCATTTGTGGTCAATTCTGTAGATGATGCATGGGTTTACAATTTAGAAGTGAAAAAAGGAAATGCCCATGTTAGAAAAGTCGAGTTGTCACAAGATGGAAAAAGTTTTACAAGTGTATTGAGAAATATCTTTGGTGTTAAGGAAACATTTGGACCTGCCATAGAAAAAGACTTAACGGTTTTTAAAGGTTTAATTGCAAAAGCATTGGACAAATCTATTACTAGCAAAGAAGAAAAGGAACTCGCAAAAATTGCACAAAAATTGGCACAAGAAGGTACAGAATTAGAGTCGATTGTGGGATTTGAAATGAGACAAGTAGAGAAACTAAATAAAAAAGAATTGGTGCAATGATTTTTAGGCAAAGACCAGAAACTCCTGCTTGCCTTGCAGCAACTACTAGGCTCAAGAGAAAGTATGGAGAAGTTCAAAACCAAGTAGCCTGGGGACTGCAATATGATGCAAAAAGGAAGAATCCAAATAAATCAAATGATTTTGAGTGGGCTACCTATCAAGGACAAAAAGTCAATCATCTAATAGAAGATGACTTGAGAAATATGACTCAAAATCATTGTGCTTTTTGTGACATTTTCCCATTGAGACAATCTGGTAGGACTATTGAGCATTTTAGACCAAAAACTCATTTTCCTAAGGAATCTCATCTGTGGACAAATTTATTTTATTGTTGTCACGCTTGTCAAGAAAAAGGGGAACAATTTGATGAAAATCTAATAAAGCCAGATGCGGTTGGCTACGAGTTTAGCAGTTTTTTCGTCTGTAGATTTGATGGAGATGCAATTTATATTAAGCCCAATCCTAGAAGAAGCGACCAAGAGCAAAACAGTGCTAGTATTACCATAGAACTATATGGACTGAACCGCTTTGATAGACCAGAAGATAGATTTAGAGTTTGGAGACAATTTAATGCATCTAACAACCCTACAATTGATGAATTTCCCTACAGGTTTTTGTTTACATAACATTAATCTATTCATTAATCAAATAAGTAATTATCCACGTATATTTCTAATTTAAGATAAAGAATGTCCTACCTTTGCCCTATCTAAAGAATATATCACAAAGATGAGCAGAAGTAACTTATTTATCGCACTCGAAGGCATAGATGGAAGTGGCAAAAGTACGCAATCTAAGCTCCTTGCTGAAACCTTGACCGACATGGGACACAAAGTCTATACAACTTTTGAACCTACGGATAGTCGTATTGGCGTGATGATAAGGGATATTTTTAGCCATAGAATGGAAGGAGATCATAGGGTTATCGCGGCGCTTTTTGTGGCTGATAGGCTCAATCACTTGCTCAATAGTCAAGATGGGATTCTCAAAAAACTAGATGAAGGATACACTGTCATTACTGATAGATATTATTTTTCTTCTTATGCCTACCACAGTGCACACATGGATATGGATTGGGTAATCAAAGCAAATGCACTTAGTGCTGAATTGTTAAGACCTGACTTAAATATTTATATCGCTATTTCACCTGAGGTCAGTATGGAACGAATCAATAAAGGACGAACTTCTGTAGAAATGTATGAAACATTAGAAAATCTTACCATTGTAAGTCAGAAATATCAGCAAGCTTTTGAACTATTGTCCGATGTAGAGAAAATAGTAAAAATAGATGGGAATAGACATGCAGATGTCATAGCAGAAGATATCAAACGGCAAGTATTGTCGTTAATTCAAAATTAATGGTGACTAGCTAAGACTTTTGATCTCTTGGACTAATTTGTTGAGACAGTCCTTGGCATCACCAAAAAGCATGGAAGTTTTTGGTTGGAAGAACAGACCGTTTTCTATACCTGCATATCCAGGTTTCATACTACGTTTATTTACTATCACATGAGCAGCATCTTCTACATCTAATATAGGCATGCCATAGATAGGGGAAGATGGATCTGTTTTGGCAGCAGGATTTACCACGTCATTAGCACCGAGTACTAAGACGACATCAGTTTGTGCAAATTCAGGATTGATCTCATCCATCTCCAAAAGCTTCTCATAAGATACATCCGCTTCAGCTAATAGTACATTCATATGACCTGGCATACGGCCTGCTACAGGATGTATGGCATATTTAACGTCAACTCCGTTTTGTTCTAATACCTTTTCTAATTCATGACATGTATGTTGTGCTTGTGCCACAGCCAATCCGTATCCTGGTACAATAATGACTTTTTTAGAATACATCATGAGTACTGCAGTATCTGTGACCGTAATTTCTTTGTAAGTTCCACCCACATCCCCAGAAGATCCGCCAGCTTTTGCGCCTCCAAAAGACCCTACAATCACATTTGTAAGTGATCTATTCATCGCATTGCACATCAAAACGGTCAAAACGGTCCCTGCGCTACCAACTAAGATACCACCTGTAAGCATGACAGAGTTATCATATAAAAATCCTCCAAATGCAGCTGCCACACCCGTAAACGAATTGAGCAATGAAATAACTACGGGCATATCTGCACCACCGATGGGCATAACAAAAAGTATTCCATATAAGGCAGAGATGATTAATAAAACATACATCATAGTCATCGAGTCAGCGGTGATAAATCCAGTGACCATTCCGATTAGCACCACCACAATAAGCACTAATAAACCGATATTGACAACTTGCTGTAATGGCAAGGTTTTATCATTAATATTGCCATTTAATTTACCAAAGGCGATCATACTTCCCGTAAAAGATACTGTACCGATGACTAAACCCAACAAAATGGTAGTGGTCATCACTGGTTCATTGGTAATATCTGCACCAGTATGTAACATATGTTTAAACTCAACAATCGAAATTATTGCTGCACAAGCTCCTCCCATTCCATTAAATAGACTCACCATTTGTGGCATGGCGGTCATTTGTACCTTTTTTGCAGCCATAGTACCCACCACAGATCCAATGATCAATGCACCGAATATCCATAAATGATTACCTAATCCCACTCCGTCTTTAGTGTATAAAAATATAGTAGCAAAAATGGCTAATGTCATCCCGATAGCAGCATACAGATTACCCTTTCTAGCGGTATCAGGATGGGACAACATCTTTAGACCTATGATAAACGATACACTTCCTATTAGATAGCTTAGAGATAAAAGTCCGCTGTTCATATATTTATTTGAGATTCGATACTTAAATGAGGGATTATATTAATTCTTTTTGCGCTTTTTAAACATCTCTAGCATTCTGTCTGTCACTACAAAACCACCTACAACATTTAAAGTACCTAGGATTACAGCCAAAAAGCCTAAGATCAATGCCAAATAATTATCACTTTCGGCTTGGCCCATAACTATGATGGCACCAATGATGACGACACCATGTATGGCATTGGCTCCACTCATCAGAGGTGTGTGCAAAACGGCTGGAACTCTAGAAATTACTTCAAAACCTAGAATAATCATCAGGATTAATAGAAAAATAAAATAGAAATGTTCTGTTAACAAATTTAATAATTGTTCCATATTAGTTGGCTTTAGAGATAAGTGCAGATTTAATGATTTCATTTTCTTCGTTGAGTGTAACTATTCCGTCTTTCACTACTATTTGAAGAAAATTTATGACATTATTTGAGAAGAGTGTACTTGAGACACCATTTAGTTCATCCGCTAAATCAGAATTTCCTATGATGATGACACCATTTTTTACTACCGTTTTATTATTTTCTGTATAAGCACAGTTTCCACCTGTTGACGCAGCAAGGTCTACAATTACTGAACCCGGTTTCATATTATTTATGGTATATTCCGTGATCAAAAGTGGCGCTTTCCGACCTCTTACCTGTGCTGTTGCAATGACAATATTTGATTTTAAGGCACGTTCTTGAACGAGACTTCTCTGTTTTTGCAAGTATTCATCGGATTGCTGGACGGCATATCCACCTGCACCACGATCATCCGCTGCACCTTCTACTTCAACAAAAGTTGCACCTAAGCTCATGACTTCTTCTTTTGCAGCTGCCCTTGTATCAAATGCTTCCACTACAGCACCAAGTCTTTTTGCAGTAGCAATGGCCTGAAGACCAGCCACGCCTGCACCGAGTACCATTACCTTTGTAGGAGGAATGGTCCCTGCGGCAGTCATCATCATTGGAAACATATTGTTATAATGATCTGCTGCTTTAAGCACGGCTTTATAACCAGATAATGACGCCATAGAAGACAATACGTCCATAGACTGAGCCAATGTAGTCCTCGGTATCATGTCCATACTAACTACATTTACGGGGTATTTTGTAAGATTTTCTATGACATCTGCATACTGATAAGGAGCAAACATAGATATATATGTGGCACCTTTTTTTATCATTTTAAGTTCTGCATCATCGATAGGCGCGATACTTACTAGAATGTCAGCCTTCGAAAAAAGTACACCTCTTGAGACCGCATCAATACCTTGTGCAGCATATGTTGCGTCATTAAAACCAGATTTATCACCTGCTCCTAATTCTACTATAATTTCTACACCTAAAGCCTTTAATTTTTTGGAAGCAGCAGGGACTATGGATACCCTGTTATAAGAATGCTCTTTGAGAATACCTAACACCATTTGTTATACTAATATTATTGGCACGAAGATAGTAAAATTAGCATTATATAAAATAATATCTTGCAATAAAATCAGATAGAATGACAAAAATCAGTTTTTGATCAGTTGTCTAAATGGATCTTCTGATGTATCAAATTTGTACAATTGATATTTTTCAAAGATCAAACTTGGTTCTGTGAAAGGCTTGCGCTGAACTCTTGCAAGAACAAACTATAGATAGGCCTACAATCTTCTAATCCATCCGCTCCAAACCATAAGCAAACTTTACTACCTTTCCGTCCTTTTTTCCCTTGATCCAAACTCCTTTTTCACTATGTTCATAATCGAGTTGATCATATTCGGGTTGTAATCTTATGGTGCCAGAATAGTCCATTAAGCCATATTTATTGGTGCTTTTTTGTCGGTATAATTGCCATCCTGTACCTACATTCACATAATCTTCAAAATCTGCTTTATTGGGAAGCAAGTCTAAGGGACTAAAATGATGACCATAATCGGGAATACTTGTGGCCGCACGTATTTTTTCTCCGCGGTCGTTAATATCCCAAAACTGACCGTCTTCCATCACCGTTGCACTACGAAAAGATGGACGGAAACGGTGAGCATAATCAAAGGAACAAGGGATAACAATCGCTCCAGCAGTATTGATATAGCCCCATTTGCCGTTATCGCGCACGGCTGCTAATCCTTCGCTGAACTGATCAGCATATTCCCAGTCGCGGCCAAAATGCTGTTTCCCAGAAATGGAGTAAAAGCCGTAGCGTCCATTTTTAACCCCGATACAAAGTCCGTCATCTTTATGATATTTAAATTCCTGAAATTCAATAGGCAAAGCCACTTTCCCGTCGCGCCGAATATAGCCCCAAAGTCCATTTTTTTTGACCCAAAATACTTTAAACTTAGTATCTGCAATGATCTGATCGTACTCTGTTAAAAGCAAGAATGTACCATCGTGGCTTAACACGCCTTTTTTATCTTTTTTAGTAACGGTCAGAAAATCCCCGGAAGAGAACTCTTTACTGGTAAAATATTCCGGACACAATACATTCCCTTTATAATCAATAAGTTGCCAACCATTTTCATCTTCTACCAAAAATGATCTTTGGTTGTTGGAACCAACACGATCTACTGATTTACATTTTCGACGAAATAGGAGTAAGGTATCGTGGTACATCAGATATTCTCCGTTCTCGAAGGTGCGCCAAAAATCATTGGCCCTATTTGTTACATACATATAGACCTGCCCCGTGTATTTCCGCTCCTTCATATTGTAAATTCGATATTTTCCATCACGTTCATGCTGTACCGCAACTAGGTGTGTACTCAATAACTTTATCTGGTCAGCTGATTCAGGCAATATAGGCTGGAGTTGAGTATCGTACAAATTATAGCGGTTGTCTTTTCCTTGATTGAGTATAAATGGCTTGTTATGGAATAACACAACTTGATAAGAATTGGAAAGCACCATACGATCATTTTTCGTATTCCAAATTTCTGTTCCTGATGCACTGTTTAGTTGCAATATCGAAGGAAGGTAATTGATCAAACCATTTAAAGCATAAACGGCTTTAGCGCACAACGGAAGGCGTATTTTTCCCATTAGATCCATGATAAGAATGCTGTCTTTTCGTTGAAAGGTCAACATATCACCATGCCCCAACAGATATCCCCATTTTTCAAAACGACCTTCGACCAAAGGTTCCCCGTTTGGTTTTTGAATATAGAATAAACTATCCTTTTTAAGCATCGAAAAGCCTTGGGTTTTCCAGATGATGTCATAAGGCAAAGGTGATTCGTCAACATGATACAAAGACTGGTACCGAATTTGTCTTTCCTGTTCTATTTCAAGTGAAGACGAGCCGCTCCATTTGCGAATTTTCCCTGTAAATGTGGTTAACGTGCGGTCGTTCAAGTCCTTTATGATCCATGAATCTTTGGCAATTTCGGCAATAAACCGTCCTGAATAGAGATGATACAAAATGGGTGAAATGGCATTGAATGTCCCGATGGGTTGCAAATTACGTCCTAAGATCTCCCATTTTCCATTGTTTTGTACAGAATAAAAGGCATGAGCCAACGGAATGATGCTGTCCATTCGAATCAATTCTTTTCCACTAGTATCAAAAAGGACATTCCCGCCTTCTATAAGGTCGGCCCAAATATGCATCTCAGTCATTCTACCAAAATATCTGTGTATAACTTTATACGCAAAAGGACTAAGTGCTTTCCCTTGCGCCGAAAACAAGGCTTTTCTGCCGTTCTCTTCTTTGATGATTAGTTTGCTATTTGAAAGTTTTTCGGTATGGTGTAAAACATTATATGGGAGTCGTTGGCCATTGCTACTCAAAGCTACGGGTGTCCCATTTATAGTACCTTGCAGCCCGCCTTTTATTTCTTTATAATGTTCTAAATCAACGTCAGACAGTTGGCCGTTTTCTACATCAAAAATGTGCCATAGTTTGTTTTTGCGCAGACCTAATATTGGTTTTTCTAAATAGGAATCGTAGGTGGGTGCTACTGTCCATGCCCCTTTTGCGTCCAAAACACCCCAAAAAAGATCTTTTTGTACCAAAAAATAGCCATATTGGAGCGGAATTAATTGTTCAAATTGCGCGTCGAGCAGTATTTTGCCGTGTCGATCTGTCCAGCCCCAAAGGTTGTTTTTTCGGAACAAAAATAATTGCAATTGCCCATTAAAGGTACTATAAATACTTATTTCATCGCAGTTTTCTAATATTATTGCTCCAGTATCGTTACATAAGGCTTGGGTTCCGTCCTCCATGATATAATGCGGATTGACATTGGATTTTATGGCAATTGCCTTATCTGGAATGGGAATTAAGCCGTTTTTTAAATGCCATAATTTTCGGTTTTCTGGTAGCGCTTTACGTTCTTGCATACTAAATTCACTTGGGATAACAGTTTTGTCAAACTGAAAAGACCTATAAGCTTCTGCATAAATACGCTGCTGAATAGTGAAAATAGGTTCAAAATTGGATGAAAAAATGCTTGTTTGATCGCCTTTGATTGCAAAAAACTGAGGTGCACAAAAAGTTATTTCATCATATTCCATCGGAATTCTAAATGTACCATCGAGCCACACACCTTTCCGACCCATGTCATCAATTACGATATATACTTTAGACGTAGTTTGATAGTCTACCGATCTATACAAAGGTTCTAAAACCACTTTACCACTCAAGTCTGTCAAACCTTTTTTATTCCCATTTCGGATAATAATATAAGGATATGCATATCTAATCGGTTCAAAACCCGTTAAAGGAGCCACCAAACGGCCACTCTTGTCGTATTGCTTCCAAGTCCCTCCTGACATTTTCCAGTAGTTCCCCTCGGACAAAGGGTAAACATCCTTTTGAAACAACGTTTCTTGCGTTGTGAGATCCGTATACAACAATCTGCTGTAGTCCCATGCATTATAGTAAGTCCACCACCCATTTGGTTGGGGCCATAAGGGCGGATGCTCTGGTGCTATGACCCATTTCCTTTCTGCGTCGAGCAAGCCAAACCTTACGCCATCTTCAGAAGCGCAAAGGAGTCCATTCTGCTCTTTTCCGTTCGATTTGTATTGTTGTAATATAGGGTTTTTTAGTAATGCTCCAATAGGTGAAAAGTCTTGACAATTATAATCTTCCCCGCAAGCGCGAATGGTGCCATTGGGCAAGCGATGTACGGTGGCATACACTGGTGGCACGATCACTTGGCCGGTAAGCGACAAAAGACCTAAAATTTTACTGTTTTCATTTCGGTCACCGATTGCGATGGCATCGGGAAAGCTTTCCGACACAAAAAGATTAGAATAGGTGGCAGGTACTAGTTCGTGTCCGTCGTTTTGCACTACCCCCCAAAGTTCCCCTTTGTAATAAAGGGCTACTTGGTCATTTATAGGTTTTAGTGCTTTATATTTTATCCATGCGT
>JBGSOH010000514.1:0-3802 GCA_041739205.1 Saprospiraceae bacterium | reverse complement strand
TTTCCTCTGATTCCAACAGAAGTGATACTATCTATTGCTGAAACATCTAAGGTCACTTTGATATGACGTACATATGATTCTTGCACACAGCTAGGTATGGTGAATATAAAAGCTAAAAATAATATATAATGGATGAATTTCATTTTGTGAATTTTTTAGAGATTAAATAATCGATGCCGAATCTGCCTGAACCAATAATAAAGTAAAACATGCCCATCCATAAAAAGCCCATAGCAGGTAGCATATTCCACATGCCTTGATCAAACTGCTGTAAAAACATGGCGACCAACATGGTACAGATCGTTAGTAGTGCAAATAATCGCGTCTGAAAACCAAGGATCAAAAAGATGCCACCAACAGCTTCACTAAACGCTCCCATCCAAGCAAAAAACACTGGAAACATGGCAAAGACACCACCATATTCTGCAACATCAGTAGGAAACCAAAAGGCAACTTCAAAGAAATCTAAATTATTATCTTCTGGTGACCAAGGCAGACCAAATTTTGATGCACCAAATTGTGTAGTGAGCAAAAATCCACAGATTATCCTTGGGATAGAGAGAAAAAGATCTTGCCAGATATTTGGCATGTTGACAGGCGTGGTTATTCGTTTTAATATTTGCATGGGGTTTGTTTGAATATTTTGAAGATTAATAATGGCTCAAAAGTATAGTTTGTAGCAAGGCACAGCGTTTCAAATGCTAATTTGAGACCTTATTTTACTGGATTTGAGCAAAATTTATCCTTTTATAGATGTTTTACTTAAAAATAAAATATTAAACCAAAATCAATCTACTTACTTTGACATCAATTCACTTGGAGAAACTTGTCTTAGTTTTTTTACGGATCGATTGAATGTAGCTTTCGAATTAAATCCACAGTCGTAAGCAATGGCGAGTATGGTGAGATTTTTGTAATCTTTGGATTTTGCTAATCTTTCAAACTCTGTGACGCGATATTCATTTACGAAGTCGTTAAAGTTTTTGCCGAAGCATTGGTTGATCACAGCAGACAATATTCTTGTGTTTGTCTTTAGTTTTTTTGCAAGGTCTGTCAATGATAGTTCTGCATCTAAATAAGGTTTTTCATTGGTCATAAGTTCGAGTAGTTTTACTTCCCAAGGTGCATAATCTATATCGTTGTTGAGTGGAGTTTCTTCTTTTATAGTTTCATCTTGGATTGGTTCGGTAATTAAGTGTTTGATTTCAGGGAGGCTAGATTTATTGGTTGTATGGTTTGGGTCAAAAGTTAGGTTATTGGGCTGTTGCTGCGCATAACCTTCAATTCCTACGTACAAAGTAATCATAATCGTTAATAATTGCCACCACCAATCTTCTTCAAACTTAAGATCCAATGCAACATCCATCCAATACCATATCCATCTAAATATTTCGCCGATAACTATGATGTAAATAAAATTCCTGAGCCAAATAAAACTGATCGTTTCTTGGTTTGAAAATTGGTTTTCAGCCCAAGCTCTATAAGATTTATATAATTTTAAGGATTGAGAAAAGTAGTAAATATAAGATGTCCAAATAGCCAATCGCTCTATGACGATGAAAACAATGGCATATTTACCATTCTGGAATGCATCCACAGTAGTTGGACCTGACAAAAATACAAATATCCCAATAGCTACATAAGTGAAATAGGGTAGGAAGTGGATCCAATCTTTGCCACTGAACCGAAAAGTACGATTGATCTGAGCTCTCAAATAAAACCAAACAGTAGGAGCGAATGCCAAAGAAAAGTAACGTGGAAAACCATTCATCTCTTCCCATAGGTAATTAATACCCGAAAACCCAAAAGTGTAGTCTTGCAAAGTCATAGCCAAAAAGAAAACCACAAAACCTAGAAATAGATCAGAATGTCGCTCTTCCTTATACCCACGATACCAAAAAATCAGTGCAAAAAGCAATCCCATAAAGTATCCAATCTGAAGTGGCGTGGTAAAAATAGACATAAGAGCAAATTGTTGAATATCTAATGACAATGAATTACTAAAATGGTTGTCTTGATAATATTTTATTTTGATGCATCAAAGAATGAATCTTCATTTGATTAGATATCATTTATCTTAAAAATGAAAAAACAGATTATGTTTATTTTGGTTAATAATCTTGTTCAAATATAATTGTTAATCTACCACTATCAAAGACAAATCTTATGGAGCAAGAAGTCAACCTATTTTATCCAAAAACTAGACAAGAATGGCGTGATTGGTTGATAGAAAATCATGATAAAAAACAATCTGTATGGCTACAATATTACAAAAAGAAATCTGGGTTTCCCACCGTAGAGTATGGTGATGCGGTGGAAGAAGCACTTTGTTTCGGTTGGATAGACAGTAAATCTAAGCCAATAGATGATGAGAAATTTATGCAGTTCTTCAGCAAACGGAAGCCAAATAGTGTATGGTCCAAAGTTAATAAAGAAAAGATAGAAAGACTGATACATCAAAGATTAATGACACAAGCTGGATACGATGTCATAGAAAAGGCAAAACAAAATGGTTCGTGGACGATCTTAGACGAGGCCGAAGCCTTGATTATTCCACCTGATTTGGAAGAAGCATTTGCACAAAAGCCGCAAGCAAAAGGCTATTTTTTAAATCTAAGTAGGTCTGATAAAAGAAATATACTACAATGGTTAGTATTAGCCAAAAGAGTAGAAACAAGGCAAAATAGAATCAATGAAATCGTAACCTTGGCAGCAGAGAAACAAAAGCCTAAACAATTTAGAGCGAAATAAGGTATCCTTTAAATAAAATCATTTGCAAGTTTTTAGAACTGATTTAATATTCTAGCCTGTAAAGTTAATTTTTATTGGGTTAAAAGCGATTAATACCTTGAACTAGATATCGTGTGAGACATTATTATACAAATTATACCTACAATTTGTCTAAGTGATTTTAATTTTAGTATTTTTGTTGTGATAACATAACTTCTTACCATTATCAAAAGTCTAAATGAAAATCTTATATTTTACGCTACTTCTGAATCTACTTACTACAAGTATTACCTTTAGTCAATGTGTCATCGATGCAGGAGAAAATAGAAATCTTTGTCCGGAAGAAATAAATGATAGTCCACAATTATTTGGCACTATCATAAGTGGCAATGTCATCCAAATAAAATGGGAGTCTACTTATTTTTTTCCTGGATTAAATAAAACGTATTATGCATCTAATATGCTAAGCGATACTACGACGCTCCAACCAATCATCAACGAACATTATGAAAAAACGGTTACATATTATTTGACGGGTACCACTTCTAATGGCCAAACTTGTGTGGATTCTGTAACCATCAATTTTAGTGACTGGATTTTCTTGACCATTGATAAAGCGATAGGCAAGAAGCCGCGGGATTCTATCACGCTCTGGATAGCTGCACAGAGTAGTTGGGGACACTTGAGTTATGCATGGTCACCCAATTTTATGATTTCAGATACGACTATTGAAAATCCTATCGTTTGGAACGATACCACCACTTTTTACCATCTGACCATCAGAGATTCACTGAATTGTTCTGTGGAAGATGACATCTTTGAAGTGTACACGACGACGGCAAGTAGTCAGGATATTCAAAAAGAAGATATAAAAATCTACCCAAATCCTGTAGATGATATTTTGACTTTCGAAAGTAAATATCCCATTTTGGAGATCGAAATCTTCCATCTGAATGGACAAAAAGTAATGACATCAAAACATAATATCGTAAATACATCCGAATTAAACCAAGGTGTTTACACAGCAAAAATCTTGTTTGATAATCAACAAACGGTGACAAAAATCATTGTG
>JBGSOH010000046.1:0-7650 GCA_041739205.1 Saprospiraceae bacterium | reverse complement strand
CTAAAGACCTATTAGGATTACAAATCCATAAAAATCAAAGAAATCTATCTAAATTAAATTATCTGGAAATTTTTATTACCCCGATCCACAGAGCAGCGTAATAAAAAAGAGGCTATCTTTTTAGACAGCCTCTTTACTCACAAAACAATCGTCAGTATATTCCTTCATTATCTAAAAACTTGTACTTAGTACTCACTTTTGCATAATTTAATTATTAGTTACAAGTAAATGCTATCAAAATCCTTACAAAAAAAGGAAATATGGCACAAGTTGCAAACTTGCGCTAGCAAGCAAACTTGCGCCAGCTAGGGAAACTTGCGCTAGCAAGTAGGCAATTTTTGAACCAACTCATAATCATTGATCAACAACTCTGCTGGAATATGCAGGCTTTTACTAATTTTCCTGATCATTTCTAAAGTCAGTCTACGCTTTCTGTTAAGCACTTCTGAGACTTTACTTTTACTGCCTATAATTTCTACCAAATCCTTATTTCATAATTCAGTAGTTTCCATTTTATATTTGATGACTTCGATTGGATCTGGATTTCTGAATACAGGTTCCGTTTCCATTTCATATTTTTCTATCAACAACACCAAAAGTTCTGCTTCATCAAAATATGGGTCATCTTTTTTACAATCAAAAATTTCGTCCAGTCTCTTTAACGCTGATTGGTACGCTGACTCTGTTTTTATTATTTTCCAGTTCATTTTAATAAATTTAAATTGTTAATACATCTATACCATCATATTGTAAATGTGTCCCTACAAATCTTATCCAGACTGTTTGTAAGTCAAAATTAATTTTTACAATGAGATCATTTCTATCTGCCTTGGCAGATAGAAAACTCAGCAATTCTACAATTCCACAAATCAACAATTCCACTTGATCACTCGATCTCTCAATCACTTCACCACCACCACCTGCTTCGTGTCGATCACCTTCCCACCTTGCATCATCGTCAATACATAAGTGCCTGATGCTACTTCGCTAATATCCCATACCACATTGTGATGGGCGTCTGCAATTTGGAGTGTCTTAGTAGGCTGACCGGATGTACTGATAAGCTGATAGGTCATATCTGTGATCTGGCCCTGATTGATGATAATGGTGTGGGATGCAGGATTAGGATAGACCGTCCATTGCTTATTACCTTCATTTACATCGCTAACACTTATCAAAGGTGATCTCACTATCATAGTATCCACACCACAATCATAACCTGCTACACAACCATTTTTGTCTAATTGAACCAACAGCAAGTCAGTAATCCTTGGGAGGTCTGAATAAATATGATAACCCACAGCCGCATAACCTCCAGAATCTAAGGGTACTACATCCAGAAATGAACAAAAATCCAACAATGTATCTTTCTGGTCATAAAAGTTAATGCGTTTTTCCCATTCTTTTTTTCCTGTCTTGTCAAGTTTTATAACAAAAGCATCTCTATGTAATAAATTTTGAAAATCTTTGCCATAAATATTCCCTGATACCACAGCACCTCCATCTTTAGTAGCCTTGACTTTATTTATATCATATTGGTTGCCTGAAATTCTATCAGAAAGATCGTAATACCATAGGTAATTCCCACTAGTATCTACACAGAGTATTTGTTTAAAAGATACCAAATCTTCATTTTTTTTCCTATGAGCTATTATATAATTCCCATTAATGTCCACAGCCATTTTTGGGATTTCTTGAAGAGATCTATTGGCATAAATGAGCAAATCTTTTACAACATTGCCAAGGCTATCGAGTTTTCTAATGACATGGTATTCTTTATTATCTTTTTTATAGGTAGTGATAAAAACTAAATGGCCTGTACTGTCAGACTGTAAGTCTTCCAGTCTATTGATAACCAAGGCATTATCAGGTAGTCTATATTTTGTAAGTTTTATAGGCTTACCATCCAAATTGATCCATTGTATAAATCCTGTAGGGATACCATCTTTTTTTTCTCTGGCTTCGCCATAAAGCAAATATTGGTTTTTATACAGTAAAATACCTTCCGATGCTATGCCTTCTGTGGAAAGTGAATCATAATTGTATGTATAATGAGCTAAACTATCACCTGTATCTTTATTAACCTTAGTAAGATGGAAACTAACACTGGGACTGCTCCATCTTTCATGAGTAGACAAGAGCAACTCGCCGTTGTGGTATAAAATGGCATTTCTATTACCATTATCAGTCCATAGATGTTTGGTTTTCCATTCTATTTCTCCAGTAAAATTGAGTTTTGCATATTTTGCACAAATCTTATTATCACATACTGAGCCTACTCCAATATATATATGACCATCTTTGGCCATAATGGTAGTACCATTTTCCTGAATACTTTCTTCGTACAATCTAAAACTTTTGATGTAAGTATCCTGTCCTATCAATGTAAAAAGGGATAGCAAGTATGCTATCCCTAAAAAAAATATCTTTTTTAATCCACTCATTGTTTCACCACTTTTTTGGTTTCACTATATCCACTGTCATTTTGGACTTTTACAAAATAAATGCCTTTGGGCCAATGTGAAGTATTCAAATCTACATTATTATTGATCACATTAAATTGATCAATGATTTTACCTGTGATGTCACTGATGGATACTTGAATATTTTGTATTTCAGTATTATTGATTTTGATATTTAGTAGGTCGGACACAGGATTGGGAGACACTTCGATTTCAGTATTAGATGATTTTTCTAGTTTACTTCTGTTAGTTACGATTCTCGGTATGGAAGGATATATGGTTACCCCAGTCAATTGAGCATAAAGGGCTCTAGCATAGGCCGCCAATGGGTCAGATTTTTGCGCTATATTATACAGCATATTTAGCTCTGATGGTGTAGCAAGGAATAATTCTCCATCTTCATATCGCTTGATATTTAGCAATTGTACAGTTTTAAAATCTTCCATTTCTTCATCTTCTATCGTTTGAGCTTGGATATAGGATTTAGCCTCAGATATTTGACCTAAAGATATACTCAAGCCTATGTAAGCAGCTCTTTCGTACTTATCTATTGATGTTTTTAAAAAATTAGCAGCCATTGAAGGTTCATTTCCAGTCCATATTGATTCTGGGTCGCCTCCTGGAGAAAATCTTGGATCTTCTTCCTTGGGATCAACACATCCCATTAAGAATTTCAATAACTTTGTCCTACATCTCTTAAGATTTAAGATAATGTTATTTTTAATCTTTTGCTGATATGCTGTTGATGAGTTTACCAAGGTAATATCTATTTCAATTTGTGCAAGTAATATTTTTGCATCTTTACATGACAAATATTTAAAATTGAATTTACAATAATTTCTTTTTGGCCCAGAATATGTTGTTCCTGATCCACATGGTTCAACTGGAACTACATTCGCGTCTTCTTCAGCATAAGTTCCCGAAATAATAGGATCTTTGCAAGTACCAATCTTGCTGTCAGGTCTAAAATAGTCAAATAGATTGGTAACTGCTGTTATATCTGGTGTCCCACCTTTGGTAAAACAATTGCCTGCTTCTGCTTCTGGCTCACCTATCATACCTGATATAGTCCCATCCAAATATACATCACCTCCAGATGTACCAAAACAATTGTCCAAAAACTGAAATCCACCATTATTTTCTAATGCGTGCATCCCTATTAATGTGTTGTATTGATTTCCATCATTCAGATTTGCATTAGTTCCGTTTGAGTAGGCAATAGCCCCTGCATAAGAGTTGTAAAAAGAGTTGTTTGTAATAGAATAACTATTGTCGCCATCAGTCAATATTCCGTAGTCACTACCTGAAAAATTGTTTCCTTCTATAGATAATTCAGTAAAAGCACCAGTGGCATGTATATCTATGGTATTGTTAGTGAAAGTATTGTTATTTATATCAGCAATGGATGAACTTTGAAATGGTAAAGAAATTTTTATAGCATTATAATTATTTTCAAATAAGTTATTACTTATTAACGATGTTCCCAAAATTCTAATAGATTCCTTAAATCCTATAAATATCGAATTTGTGATGGTTACTTTGTCATGAAAAACTATTCCTAAACCATCATCAAATTGTGCTGATTCGGTTTTTTCAAACTTACAATTATCTATAAAAGTAGAATTAGGTAAGTACCCACCATCATACATTATCAACATATGACTTCTAAATCTACAGTTTTCAAATTTTATTTTACTCAAATTTACCATCGCAATCAATGGAGATCCGCTGACATTATAAAATTTGTTTTCTGATTTAGTATTATCACCAATTGTTAATGTAGTTGATGATGTATTTTTTATAAAGTGACCTAAACCATTAAGAAAATTTCCATAAAACGCAAAGTCTCCTCCAGCATTCCCAAGCAACTCAAAGACATGTCCGAATCCATCATCTCCTAGGATGGTTACATTAGTTACAATGTTACTTACAAAATGAAATTTTTTGTTAGAAACTTGAAATAATTGATTAACATTATTAAATATTGAATTCTCAACTATCACTTCTGTGTTTTGAGAGTTAAATCCAGCCCAGCCTGCCGAAGAGCAACCTTTAAAAGTACTACATGTTATTCTAAGAATGCTGGAAGTGACTTGTATAGGATAAGATGTGTTTATTTTTACTAGGCAGCCATTAAATTCAATATTCGAATCTATAATAAATCCGGACCTAATTTCTAATTTTTTTCCTAAAAAATAATGAGAAGGAATCGCGCTAGACGGCCCGTCTAATATATGGTCAGGCACCCAATTGAAATAACAAGGATCTGGAATCGAAAAGACAGTACATGGACCAGTTTGACTATTTATGTCATTATTAAAAAGGTTAAGGTAACAAATAAATAAAAAGAAAAATTTTGTTGTTTTCATGACAATGAAATTTTAAAAAATAGAAAAAATTACTTTTCTAATCAATGTAGCGTGCATGGAGTACAGAATCGGATTTGGGTTATGAATGCTGGATCGCAGCAGAACCAAAAACGCAGTTTTGATTATTATCATTACAAAGATACTGAGCTATGTCCAAACTAAAAAATATTTCATGGGTTAATTTTGCTATATTTTTTTAACATATATGATAATATCGTTATGTTATACTATTTGAATACAAATAGGATTATACAAAATTGCTGAACACCTGCTACCATTTATGTTAGGCTGGTTCGTATTTTTCTTAAACAAATTAGCCATCACTTAAGGATATTTATATACCTAAAGTTTCAGAGTAAATTTTTCAGAATAACTACTCTCATAACCTTGAAGCAGATTTAATTGTGTTCTTTATGGCTAATTATTGTATTTTAGGTTGGGCATTGTCGCTCGAGCCGCTTTACGATGCTGGTGCAAGTTTGTAACTTGTGTCCTGACTACCAAATTTCAAAACTAATTGGACTCAGTTGCTACTTTGTTAAAACACCAATGTAATATAAAATTAAACAGCTAAAAGCTACCTATACATTCTACCTCGGCTTCAAAGCCAAATCATCTTCATCCTTTATATAAATTGATGCAATTGCTCCTACCAACATAAATACACCTGAAGTCATTAACGCATAAATCGCATGGTCACCATATACATTTTTTAATAATGGACCACCGATGAGTCCATTGGTAATTTGTGGTACGGTGATAAAAAAATTGAAGATACCCATGTAAATACCCATCTTTTTCGCTGGAATCGCTCCTGCCAACATAGCATATGGCATGGCCAAAATACTTCCCCAAGCCATTCCTACGCCTATCATTGGGTAGATAAGCATTGATGGGTCTTTTATAATATAGATAGATAACAAACCAATACCTCCTGCTAGTAATGAAACTGCATGTGTGTATTTCCTACCTATCTTCTTGGCAATAGCCGGTAAGGCAAAAGCATAAATAGCGGAAACAAAGTTGTAAATACCAAAAATATAGCCCACTTCATTTCCTGCTGTTTGATAATCTGGTGAAGTTGTATCGTTTGGAGCTAGTCCATAAATGTGTTCAGCGATGGCAGGTGTACTGTACACCCACATTCCAAACAATGCAAACCAAGAGCAAAACTGAACCAAACCTAGTTGTTTCATGGTTTCTGGCATCTTACCGAAATCATTGATGATTGCTGCGACCACATTGGTAGGATGTTCATCAAATTTGTCGTTCTCATCTTCTGTAAACTTGGATAGTTCTTCAGGACTATATTCTTTGGTAGTAAATAATGTCCACAAAATGGCTAACAGCAATATCGCAGCACCGATGACAAAAGCATAAATGACATTATCAGGTACACCACCATTACTTGCTTCTACAGAAATACCCATCCAATCACCCAAGATCTTTGGCAACCAAGAACCTACTACCGCTCCCAATCCTATCAAAACCGTCTGTATAGCAAATCCTGCCGTGCGCTGATCCGTAGATAATTTGTCTGCTACCAAAGCTCTGAAAGGCTCCATGGCCACATTAAATGATACATCCATGATCATCAGCATACCTGCTCCTACCCACAAAGCAGGCAAAAAAGCAGTAAATAATGCAGCATTTGGCATCAATATTAATCCAATAGCTGCCATGATAGCGCCAACTAAAAAATATGGTTTTCGACGGCCTAGTTTGGTCCATGTGATATCACTATAATGACCGATAAATGGCTGCACAAGCATACCTGTGATAGGCGCAACTAACCAAAACCATCCTAATTGATGGGTATCTGCACCTAAAGTTTGCAGGATACGACTGGCATTGGCATTTTGTAAGGCAAACCCTGCTTGGATACCAAGAAAACCAACACTCATATTCCATATGGCGCTAGTAGGTAATAACGGTTTCTTCATTTTGTGGATTAATGATTAAAACTTAGGAATTTATGAACTCAAAACTACATATTCCCATGGCATCAAACTTATTTTTTCGCCTTGGTGGTACATTATATATTTATTTGTAAATACATCTATACCAGATATATTTCTATCTGCTTCGATGATTTGAAATTGTTTGCTTAGATTGATAATGACGGTGACTTTTTGGTTGTTTTTTTGTCTTACAAAAGAATAAACATGGTCATTTTGCATGATTCTTTCCAATCTTCCGCCAAATGTTCCGTGCCATAAAGCTTCATTTTGATGCCTTAATTCATTCAAGGTCTTATAAAAGACATTATAAAAATAATTTTTAAACCCAATGTTATCTTTCTCAAAAAACTCGAGTCGCCTTGGCATTGGCTCTTCTTGACCACCATATGTCAATGGTATCCCATCTATCGTATTGACAAAAACAGCAAAGGCCTTGTGCGCTTCGCCCATTCTTTCAATCTCCGATCCTGACCAAGAATTTTCATCATGATTAGAAGTAAAATGAAGGTAAAATCCTTTGTGCGCCTTCGGTTTGTCATATGCCATCCAATGATCTAAGGACCTTACATTTTTTGCACCTTTTGCAATATCATTCATTAAATGATGTAGAGACCAACTATATATAGCGTGAAAACAATTTTGATTTAGGTGATCGTGCACTTCCGATTCTGCCAGCAAAAAAAGATCTGACTTAACTGCTCTCAACTTTGGAATGGTTTCTTTCCAGAAATCTAGAGGAACTAGCAACGCCATATCATGTCTAAACCCATCAATCCCATATTTCTCCAACCAAAAGATCATATCAGCAACCATTGCCGCTCTCATGTCTTGATTGTGGTAATTTAAGTCTGCAACATC
>JBGSOH010000490.1:0-1894 GCA_041739205.1 Saprospiraceae bacterium | reverse complement strand
GTGGTCAACATGGTCAAAAATTACTATCAGTTGGGATACAAGATTATTTTGGCATCGGGCAGGGAAGATACTTTTAAGCCACAGACGATGACTTGGCTAGAGCGATACGGTATAGCTTACGAAATGTTGATCATGAGAGCTGCAGGAGATTTCAGGAAAGATGCCATCATCAAAAAGGAAATATTTACGAATCATATAGAATGGAAATATTTTGTGGAATTGGTCTTGGATGATAGGAATCAAGTGGTGGATCTTTGGCGCAATGATTTACAGCTTCCTTGTTTTCAGGTATTTTATGGAGATTTTTAATGTCAATTATTCGTAGGTTTAGATTTACAATTGTAAGCTAAATATCATTGTAAATAGATGAATCTTAAAGGTCTCATACTTTTGAGATTCTTCTTTTTTATTACTTTGAATGTCATGAATCATCGTGTTAATGTTTTCTTTATGAACTTTTTGGATAAAATTTTCATTTACCTTGTGCATGTGTATTCAAAAAGTACAAATACCTTATGGATTTCAAAAATAACCAACTTCCTTCTCAGCATTTACCTAGTATTGATGATATTCAGTTTGAATCTTTAGAGCTTAATTATCAGAAAGTTAGTATTTATTTCACAGCTTTCTTTTTTATAGCTGCAATCATCATTTATCTTGGGATTGGGATATTTGTAGAAGAACTTTTTGCATCTCCTTTGATTTGGATTGTGGTAGGAGGTTGGATTTTGGTGGCTAGTTTCTTTATTTTTTTATCTTACAAATCCTATTTCTACGAAGGTTTTGCCCTACGTGAAAAAGACGTAGTCTATAAATCTGGTATGTGGTTTAGATCTACCATTATTGTTCCCTTCAATCGTGTGCAACATTGTGAGATTAATCAAGGACCGATAGATAGATATTTTGGACTTTCAGAGTTGTCGCTTTTTACAGCAGGTGGTAGTTCTAGTGACCTGAATATTCCTGGCCTATCCCAAGAAACTGCCGCCAAACTCAAACAATTTATCACTAATAAGGTGGCACATGATGAAGAAGAGTGAGTTCGACTTTTCGGTACCCAATCGTCAGTCCTATGTGGCTATTTTGATGATTCTGTTTAAGACCGTGAATGTCTTATTCAGGCAATTGCTGCCTTTTGTGGTGGTGGTTTTACTTGGTGGTAGCAAAAGCAAAACAAGTTATTTGTTATACACGATTATTGCAGTGGCAGTCATTTCTATGGTTTATTCTGTCATTAATTTTTTCAAAACCTATTTTATTATCCAAGATGGTGAATTGGTCTTGTTTACAGGGATTTTCAACAAAAAAAAGATGTCCATCCCTTTTGCCAAAATCCAAACCATAAATTTTGAACAAAATATCATCCATCAGTTTTTCTCCGTACTCCGACTGAAAGTTGATACCGCTGGATCAGAAAAAAATGAATTCGAATTTCATGCCATCCAAACCGACAAGGCCTACGCACTTCGTGATCTAGTAATGGCTGAGAAAAAGGCTTTTGTTTCTGCCAATGAAGATTTACGAGAAGAAGATCATGAGGAAACATCTTCAGTAGTGTACAAACCTATCATGTCGCTCACTACAGCCGAATTATTCAAAGTAGGCATCACCGAAAATCACTTGAAATCTGGCGGACTTATATTTCTATTCTTTTTCTGGATTTACCAGAATCTTCAAGAAGTCGGCGTCGATGTCGATGAATATTCTGAAGAAATACCCGACGTTGAGCTTGGTTTTGCGTTCATCTCTTTTATAATTGCTGTGTTTTTGATTGTTTCTATCATCATTTCGATGGTAAGAACAGTTGTCCAACATTATGACTTACAACTCTTAAGATCGAGCCGCGGATTTAAAATCATAAGT
The DNA here is from genome assembly GCA_041739205.1 of Saprospiraceae bacterium. Lineage (GTDB taxonomy): Bacteria > Bacteroidota > Bacteroidia > Chitinophagales > Saprospiraceae > OLB9. The sequence continues at coordinate 31 of JBGSOH010000490.1, read as the reverse complement.
GGCTTATTTACCAAAAAAGAAATATCTGCAT
>JBGSOH010000478.1:0-1598 GCA_041739205.1 Saprospiraceae bacterium | reverse complement strand
TGCAACTGTGCATGGTGGTCAATATCCTGCGGCAACTGATAGTAGATTTACATCTGTCGGTATGGATGCTATCAAACGATGGGTACGACCGATTTGTTGGCAAGATTGTCCTGAACAACTACTTCCACAAGAACTGAAATCTGATAATCCATTAGGAATTTTTAGAAAAGTCAATGGTCAATATCATAGATAAGAAAGGTAGATCATGGTAAAAAAACGATTTTTCTGTATTGACGCCCACACTTGTGGCAATCCTGTGCGATTAGTAGCAGGTGGTGGACCTGATTTGGTAGGCAATACCATGGAAGAGAAAAGAGCTAATTTCTTAGAGCATTATGATTGGATAAGGAAGAGTTTGATGTTTGAGCCGCGTGGACATGATATGATGAGTGGCAGTATCTTGTACCCACCACATGACCCAAATAATGATGTAGCCGTATTGTTTATAGAGACAAGTGGTTGCTTACCTATGTGTGGTCATGGAACCATCGGAACCATCACCATCGCTATAGAAGAAGGTCTCATCATACCCAAAGTGCCAGGAAAAGTCAGGATGGAAGCACCTGCAGGATTGGTAGAGATATCGTATCAACAAGGAAGTGATGGTAAAGTAAGTTCTGTAAAATTGACCAATGTAGGCTCTTTTCTTTACAAAGAAAATCTAGAAGTGACGTGTCCTGATTTAGGCGTATTGAAAGTAGATGTAGCTTACGGTGGTAATTTTTATGCCATCATCGATCCACAAACCAATTTCCAAGGTATAGAAAACCACACAGCCGACCAACTCATCGCTTGGTCAAGAGCCATCAGACAAGATATCAATCAAAAATATACTTTCCAACATCCAGAAATTCCTGCCATCAATTGGTGTAGCCATGTTTTGTGGACAGGTCAATGTATCGACCCAACATCGACAGCTAGAAATGCTGTTTTTTATGGAGACAAAGCCATAGATAGATCCCCATGTGGCACAGGCACATCAGCAAGAATGGTGCAATGGTACGCTAAAGGGAAGCTTAAAAAAGGAGATCAATTTATTCATGAAAGTTTTATAGGTAGTAAATTTACGGGAACCATAGAAGGCGTCACAAAAGTAGGAGATTTTGATGCCATCATACCTGGTATAGAAGGTTGGGCAAAGATATATGGTTACAATACTATTTTGGTAGATCCTGAAGATGATCAATATGCTGGTGGGTTTCAGGTGATATGAGGAATAATATTGAATGGTTTTTTTAAGAAATAAATAAAATTTTGTATATGAAGTATAACTTACGGAAATAAAAATAATATTTGAAATAAATACGATATATTGTATAATTAATTGGAAAATATAACTCATATTGTATTTAGTTAATGAAAATTTCGACTAGCTGTAAAAAAAGATTTGGACATTTTAGAAAGTTGACATATATTTGTATTCACAAACAAAGGATGCAAAATGACTTTAAAGACTTTTTGATAGATTATAAATTGAATAAATTTGGCTCTATATGGTATTGAATGGGTAAAATATATAAATAGTTGTATCTTAGTGTTATGAATAATGAGCAAATTTTTGCAATGGCGTTAGGTCTAGTAGCTCCATGGGAAGTTAA
>JBGSOH010000474.1:0-3586 GCA_041739205.1 Saprospiraceae bacterium | reverse complement strand
CATTCATTATCTTTATCTCACCATCAGCATAGACACCGACATCCATGTACCGAACATCATAAGCCCTGACGGTCCCAATAGCCAATTCACATTTTATGGCTCCAGCATCAGCATCATACAAGATCTATCAGTTTATGACAGATGGGGCAATCAAGTTTTCCACCGCAAAGCCTTTCCACCGAATGATAGTACCCAAGGATGGGATGGCACATATGAAGGCAAAAGTCTCACACCTGGAGTTTACACCTATTCCGCTCAGCTTTTGCTAACAGATGGCACCACAATATCAAAATATGGAGATGTTACCATTATCCGTTGATTTATAATGTCATCCCTTCGGGATTTTGATAGAATGTAAATTGTTTTTTCTATAATCTTGTCATCCCTTCGGGATTGTTGTAAAATGTAGCCGAAGCTTCCAGCTTCAGCATTATCAAATATATATTTCCAATCAAATTTTGCAAGCATGTACATCCAAGATATCAGAGCTGCGCTCCCTTTTGATTGTCAAACATTATTGAACACCTATTGGACTTGCAAACTTATTTGCAAACATCACCGTTCGTCGTAGCATCCGTGCTACGATGCAGTATCCACAGGCATCTTGCCTGAATATACGCATAGTTCCCCCCTATTATTTAGGGTTCAGTTTTAAAGAGTTTCCAAAACTTGTAAAGCATTTGAATGATTCATTAGGATGGTTGCTTGTAAGTTTAGGATGGAACTAAAATAGTTCTTGCAAACAAGTTTGCAAGTCCATTAAGAAGCTACCAATCCAAAAGCAATCGAGTGCAGCTTCAGCGGCATCAAACAATTTCTCCCTACCTCACCAAAGTAACATCACCATAAAGCATCGATATCTTTCCATCACCGTCTATCACTTTTACATGATAAACATATACACCGGAAGACAACTCCTTCCCTTGGTAAGTTCCATCCCACATCATTTGATTTTCATTTTTAGATGTAAAAACTTGATTGCCCCACCTATCGTAGATATGGACTTCTGAGACCAGCGAACCAGTTGGAAGTGTTACTATCCATAAGTTGTTGCCACCTGTAGATGTAGGATTAAAGATATTAGGTATGGAGATATCCGATTTTAAATCTCGGATGATCCGAAATTGTTGTTCAAAACTACATCCAGACTCGTGTGTCATTAAAACCGTTATCGTAGTGCCTGTATCTGTAGTAACTTCTGTGTCAAAACAAGTAGCGCAGCTGAAAAGTCCTTCAGGACTCCACGCGATTGTCCAAGATGTTTCATCGAGATCTACTGATAGTGGTAGTGAAGCACTGCCTTTCACAAGCTGATCTCCTAGTTGTGGAATATCACTTAGTTTTGGTATCTGAGGTAGCTCGTATTCAAATACTTTTTCACAACCATCGGTATAACTTCTCATAGTAAACGTACCACCTTCTTCTTGTCGAAATATGGTGTCAGTTGAACCATCGCTCCACTCGATATTCCATGGCGCTTGTGCTGTCCAAGTGGCGGTATATTCCTCATCTTGACAGCTGATAGTTATAATTGGTGGTTGAGGCCATAAAAGTTTATTTGCAACAATAGTTAGTATAGAGTCACATCCAGCTTGCGAAGTGAGATCGACCGTAAATGTACCGCTCTCATCGATGACCAAGTTACCTACCGTAACGCTGCTATCAGGGCAAAGAGTCAGTAGCATACTTTCTTCAACCCGCTCTATCAGTGTAACTTGAGTAGTCAATATTTTCTGGCAGCTACCAACTACATCAATAGTGTCTACATACAGCCCTGCTGTATATACCATCTGACCATTGACTATGATAGAGTCTCCATTACAAATGCTTAGGGAATTATCTTCAAACAGAAAAGGTGCAACACTTAGCATGACTACAGATGTACTGTCACAGCCTTGACTATTTATGAAGGTTTCGGTATAGGTACCAGTTTGGTGTTGCCATGCATTGTGTATTTGTATAGAATCGCCAACACAAATAGATACCGAGCGCACATCTGATGAAGTAGGAAAGGTGGTTATGCCTATGGAGATGATACTATCACAACCCAGCGCATTGGTCCTTATTGCTTAATAGCTGCCAGCTTCATAATACCATCGATCAGCCACATAGATCGAGTCACCTTGACAAAATGAAAAGTTGTTTAGAGAGCTACTAGTAGGTATTTCTACTAACTCAAAAGTGGCAATACTGTCACAACCTCTTGAAGATGTGAAAGCATAGTCATAGGTACCAGCTATTTTTATCCATCGATCTTGTACAAAAATAGAATCTCCCTCACAAAAAGAAAGAGATTGGACTGACGTAAGTGTGTCGATCACCTTCAACGAAACTTGCACAATGCTATCACAACCATAGACATTCTTTCCAGTGAGCGTCGCTTCTGTAGGACTATCATACCAAGTGTCAAATACCAATATAGAGTCCCCTACACAAATATCTTGTGATAATGTCGTGCTATCTCTTCTAAGCAAAGTCACATCTAGAATGATCAGACTGTCACATTGTCCAAGACGATGTTCGTATCTTCCCGCCGCATCAATCTCTTGCCCATAAAAATCTATACTTGTGCCTGCGCAAATAGAAGTTTGTTTTTCGCTTCGTGGCAATTCCTTGATATCAATTGTGACGGTGTCAGCATCGATACAACCAGATTTATTGCTGATCAGCACTAAGTCAAATGTTGTATCCGCTGTTATTAGAGTATTAAAGCACGTATCACAACTGACCATCTCTCCCGGATACCATTGCACCCAGGTGAATTCATTACCTACTGAGATAGACGTAGTGTCTCCCTCACAAAGCAGGATATTAGGCCCAAGATTTGGTTTTAAACTTTCATCAATGGTAAATGTGACTGTATCTTGATACCTACGTCCACATTGGTCCGTAGCTATCAGGCTATATACGCCAGCTTCAGATGTGCTAAATATATCGTCTTCGCTCAGGTCACTCCACAGATAGGATACAAAGCCACTGCTAGCATCAAGAGTAATTACTTCAGTACGACATTTATGTATATCTGGTCCTAGATCGAGTGTCCGAGTTGAAATATTTATATCAATGAGTGCAACGTTATTTTCATAATCACACTCTATTGTGGGAGATAGCCCATGTATCACAGAATATGCATCGCCAAGTCCTGCATCATTTATCCTAAATAGTAAGGATTTAATACCGCTATTGGGCATGACTAAGGCTAGTCGTATAGTATCACTTCTGCTTACCTTGCCATCTACATCACGGCTCAGATATATCGTGCGTCGGTCTAGTGGCGATGCAGTCATATCTGGAATAGTTGCATAAATGGATAAACCCATTGTGTCCTCCGTGATGTTTTTGGCACCTTCATTACCCACCACGAGGTAAAAGATAAGACTATCAGCATTACACTCATATCGCCATACCTCGAGACTAACATCTGATGAAGGCCGCACAACACATCCTTCCTGCGTACGGTAGGTAGCTTGTACCATAAAGTTATTATATGGTTGTGGGCAAGTGAACTGTGCACACGAGTCTGAATCAAAAAAAGCAGCAGAGTTTTGTTGGTATCTAGGTATGGTGAGGTCGTCATTGACATTGG
>JBGSOH010000456.1:0-1613 GCA_041739205.1 Saprospiraceae bacterium | reverse complement strand
TTGCAGATGTTAGATATTGAACAAAATCACCCTTCTCTATTTGATAATGATGATCAAAAATTCCACCACGCATGATGTTAAAAAGCGTATTAGAAAAGTGGCGTGTATCTTTCAGATGATCCGCAGTAAATTGTAGTCCATCAGCTGCTGCATTGAGTTGGATGAGTTGTTTTGTACCTGCATCGACATCATCTTTAATAACTTGTTGGATATCCTTTTGGTCATTGATCAATTGACACAAACTGATGATTTGTGCATGATTCTGACGTACGTTGGCTATGATTTTCCATGACTGTTCAGCGTTTGGGCCTAAAACGATATTTTTCGATATAAAATAAGCACCTTTTTCTCCTTTGACATCTGTTTCTGCATGTATTTCTTGCTGCTTTCTAAATGCAGGTAATTGCATCGAAGACAATAGATGAAGCGGCGATTCCATTCCTACAGACCAAGCAATATTGGCTTCTAGGGCTTCACTTGGTTCAGCTTTGTCCACGATGATAGCGCTCAACGCATAAATACCCAAACCTGCAGTTGATTCTAGTTCGCTTCTTTTGTAGGCATCTACGAGATTACTTGTACTGTTTTGAAGATCACTACCTACACCAAATGGTACAATATTCTGAATACCATCTAAAATATTGATATCCAATTGGCTGTCTGATTGATTGATCAAAGTTGCTGTCCGTACAAAGCCAAACCGATTGCTTGAACTCCATTGATACCGAAATACTAAGTCGAGATCATGGAGTATTTCTTCAAAAACTACTTTGTTGCCGTATTTATTTTTGTACAGATTCCTACTGATCTGATATCTATCATTGAAGCGTTCAGAGAATGGTTCCCATAAGACCGTTTCGCCACCCTTATTGATTTGAAAAATGGATTTGCTGCCTGTGATATCTGCCGACTCTGTGATTTTGTCATCTGTGTAATAAGGAAATAATGCAAACTCAGCATTTTTACGTCCCGCGGTAAGTCCACCATTACTAGATATAAACATCCAATGATTAGAGTCACTGACGATACTCATAAAAAACGGTCGCATCAGGTCATGATTAGATATTTTGTAATAATGATCATGATCCAATTCCACTAGTTCCATATTCACTTTTTTGTCTGCCATATGATTATCACTTTTATATTTTATGATCATTTAATTTCAAAATGATGATTAATTGTTTCTAAGGTTATGCCTTTCTCATAAGGAGATAAGCGATGTAATTTTTTCAACTGATGATAAGCTTCTCTTGGTTGCAAAGTATAATGTCCTTCTGCATCCGTAGGTCCTTTGGCACATATACCAAACCATTCTTCATTCATATTATTCTGTCCAGGTACAAAATCATTAAGATAGCCACCATTCATCCAAGAAGCTGTAGTATCGTGTTCGTCTAAGTGGTAAGTTTGATTATGCTTCCACCAGCCATCACTAAATTGAAAGGTAAATCCTCCCAGACAGTTACCTGATTTGCTAAGACCTGCCGCATTTCCGTATATTTCCTTCCAGTTTTGTGTCAAGTAATATGCTTGAGAAGTTTGGTCTTCAGCTTGGGTTTTCATGTTATAAGCATCAGCTCCGAACTCTGTTAATAGTATAGGTTTGCCATATT
>JBGSOH010000419.1:0-13304 GCA_041739205.1 Saprospiraceae bacterium | reverse complement strand
TCGCATTAAATATCATCAAAATAACTCTGCTGTACCACATAGTGCAACAGATACTAAAGTATATTAATCAAGAAATCATTTTGTTAACCTACCCGCCCAAGAGTACTATTTTATGCAAAATTTAAAAAATAGCACTTTTCAAAGGGGACTCAACATTACTGTTTTGTCACTAATTGATGTAGTTATGTCATCAATAAAAATATGTCTGTCAGCAATTTTACTCATTAAATAGTTCGCGATTTTTGGTATTACCCAACTTATTAAAGGATAAATCATTTTTTCAAAAATCCAAGGAAATATTGATGTCAAACTTATACTCATAGCATGTCAAAGTTATTCATAAAGTAATTGTTATACAACATGTCCTTGAAACTAAAATATTTAAGATCAAAATTATATGATGCAATTTTAGATTGAAGTACTTTATTGGTTTTTAGATGTGCCATAAGAGTTTTTTTAATCCAATATTCAAGGATAACCTTTAATATTGGATAAATACTTTAGTATTAAAAAAGGAATTATTTCACAAAGTTAGAAAATATCCCAATATAAAAAATATTTAGATTATGATAAATAATTGGTTATTTTGTATTTATAAATATCCATATTGTGTAAGTTTGATTTATTTGGATTTTTAAATCAGTACAATTTCATTTTTTATAAACCTAAGTTTATACATATTTATAAAATCTCAGTTAATAACTTCTTAATGTCTAGTGTTATTTTTATTAATCTATTGAATCCCCTATTCTAAACGTACCTAACTCCATTCCTTCAATACTGCCATATTTTACTCCATACACCTCACAACATTAAATGCAGTTTGCTCCAGATTTTGTGTTGTGTTTTTTAAAGCTTGTTCCAGAGACTGAGGTCCATTGGATATCGAGAAGGCAGCTTTTAAACCCAAGAGCTTTATGTCTTCTGTTGATGCCATCAGTGCGCCACATAGTGCAATAACAGGTTTGTGATGTTTTGCAGCTATGGAAGCTACACCTTGTATCAATTTGCCACGAGCAGTCTGTCCATCAAGTCGTCCTTCCCCTGTGATGACAAGATCGCATCTACGAACTGCATCTTCAAACTTGGTCATTTCCATAACCAATTGTATACCTTTACAAAGCTTCGATTGTAGAAAAAGCATAGCCCCAAATCCTACACCACCTGCGGCGCCAGCACCATCTTTTTCTGCCATTGATATTGCATCCATCACTTTTGCAAAATATACCAATCCTTTATCTAGCAGTAAGATATCTTCTGGCGTTGCGCCTTTTTGAGCACCAAAAACATGTGCTGCTCCTTGACTTCCATACAGTGGATTGGTCACATCGCAGATGGTGGTAAAAGATATTTTTGTGAGTGCATCTTTAACTTCATCATCGACTTCCATATGTACTACTTTTTCAAGGTTTTGTCCTCTTCCATCGAGCATCTGTCCTGCTTCATCGTAAAACCTAAAACCCAAAGCCACTGCCATGCCCATCCCCGCGTCATTAGTCGCACTACCGCCTATAGAGAGCACAATATTGGTTAAACCTTCATGTATTGCATCATTGATCATTTCTCCTAATCCATACGTAGATGTAAGCATGGGGTTACGTTCATTGTCAGCAAGCAATTGTAATCCTGATGATTTGGCCAACTCAATAAATGCAGTCTTACCATCTTGCGATATGATATAGTCTGTGTGGATAGGTCTTAATAGTGGATCGCAAACGACTATCTCTTTTTTGTGCCCACCCAAATGGTGCATCAAGATATCACTTGTACCTTCACCACCATCTGCTAGTGGGAATTTGGTGATTTCTATTTTAGGATTAGCGCGATGTATGCCTTTTGCTATGGCATCACACACTCCAAATGAATCTAAGGCATCTTTAAAACTATCTGCGGCTATGAGTATGTTCATTTGGTTGACTCTTTTATTCACTAACTATTTTGATCGCATCATTTAGCACCACATTCACATTGTTTATGGTTTTATAAGTTACAAATATAGTCATGATTTATCAGCTCTAAATTAAAATTTTAAAATAAGATATTCAGTATCCAAATATTACGAAGCTACTCCTACAAAAGCAATCGTGTGTAGCTTTTGCCACTTCAAAAAATGAAGTGCGAGCAAGCTAAGAATATTCAAGGACTACGTGGTTGCACAACGATGGCACTTTTTTACAACTGCATACAACGCTAATCACATGTAATCCTTTCGGAATTTCATAACCTGAAAAGGTTAAATTTTAGTACCGTAGTTGCAACCTACGGTTACTAAATTATCGAAATTCTTCCAACTCTGAAAGAGTTGAATAAGAGTATCCTTAACTATCACCTACCTTTTCTTCACCCTTGCTTCAAAAAAGCAAAAAAATCATCTTTTTTATTGCGAGAGATATTGATCTGTGTGCCATCCGACATGATGACATAGCCTCCATCTGACTTGTAGAATTTGGTAATATGTTCTGTATTGATCAAATGAGAATGATGGATTCTAAAGAAGGAAGTGTGTACAAAACTTTCTTCTACTTCTTTTAGGGTTTTCGATAGGGTAGATTTTCGATGGTCAGACATATAGATCGTTGTATAATTGCTTTCACTTTCACATCTGATAATATTTGCATAAGGTATCATTTCATACCCATCTCCAAAGGGAATTGGCATCTTGTTTGGGATGTGCGTTTTAATACCTAATTGCTGATAGAGCACCTGAAGCTTGGCTGCTAGATCTTCACTTTTGTCATCTTGTATTTTGTTAACTGCGGCTTTTAAATCCTCTATGTCTATCGGCTTCAATAAATAATCTATGGCACTGTACTTAAATGCTTTGATAGCAAATTGGTCATATGCGGTGGTAAATATGACTTTGAAATTGTACCCTTTAGTTTGGTCTAATACATCAAAACCATTAACTTTGGGCATTTCTATATCCAAGAAAACGACTTGTGGATCTAGCGATTTTATGGAGGAAACGCCTTCTTCGCCACCCTTGCAGAGTTTGAGTACATGCACGCTTGGACAATAATTTCTTAATTGCATTGACAATACTTCTAATGCATTTTTTTCATCGTCTATAATTACTGCTGTCATCATGAGTGCTCGATTTTATTGGTTTTAAGATATTGAATTCAGGATTTATAAACGAACTAAGTGTGATTTTTTATTGGCAAAGTCAGTATAACTTTTGTTCCTGAACTAATGCCATTAGCATTGTACAAATCTTCAATGTTTAAAGATGCTTTTTTGCCTGTCAATTCTGAAAAATATTTAAGCCTATCTTTGGATATTTGCGACCCGAAAGACTTCTTTTTTAAAGTTTGTTTACTTTTCATTTCTTCTGCTTTTGTCCGTCCTACACCATTGTCTTCGATGACTACTTGAATCGTTTGATCATCGAGCATGGTGATATTTACTGATAATGTGCAGTCATCTTCTTTATGCATCAATCCATGCCAAATTGCATTTTCTACATGTGGTTGAATCACCATTGAAGGTATCAACCATGAGTCACTGACATCATCTGATTTTGTGATGGTATATTCAAATTTATCACTAAATCTGAGCCGCTCCATGTCGATGTAATATTTTAGCATTTCCATTTCACTTGATATCGTTACAAATTCTTGATTACTGTGTTCTAATATTAATCGGATGAGTCTCGAAAATTTCGTAAGATATTGGGATGCAGCATATTCATCTTTTTCAAAAATAAACTTTTGAATACTATTCAGCGAATTAAAGATAAAATGTGGGTTCATCTGTGCCCTCAGCGCTTTCATTTCTATCTCACTTATCTTTTTTTGGTAATCAGCGGTAATTTTTGCTTCGTTTCTGAGCCTTTTGATATTTAATTTGTAGTAGAAATAAATTAGTGCTAAACCACTACCTAAGGTCAACAAAATAAACCACCATGATTTATAAAAAATGGGCTGGATAGAAAATGTAATTTTTTGAATATGTGGATCCCAGATTCCTTCGTTGTTTGAACTCTGTAGACTAAATGTATAAGTTCCTGATGGTAGTCTTTTGTATTCCACATATGGTTCAGCACTCGTAACCCAAGCAGTGTCAATGGCTTCTAGTTTATATTTATACTGATTATTGTGGCTATTATTAAAACATAAATTGGTAAATGAGAAGCTAATGTTATTTTCAATGGGTAGAAAAGAGAAATTAGTATCCCTATGCAAGGGAACTTTTATCAATTCCCTTTCATTAATTTTTATAGAAGTGATAAATGTAGGCCTTGTGACCGTATTGATGGGATTATCTTTAAAATCAAGGACTTGTATTTTGGGATAATTATTGAAAGTCATAACGTGATCTCCCTTTTCGATATTTACGCTATACCCAAGTTTTGGAAATCCTTCCCTTTTATCTTTTGCAGATAGACATTGAATGGTTTTAGTATCAAAAAGATGAATTATTTCAACATTTATTAACCACATACGACCGAAAGGATCAAGGGCCATTTCACTCACATTATTATTAGAAAGGCATGAATTTTCAGTGTTTATGGTAGTCCATGATTTGATAGATGGATCGAAAATAAGTACACCATTATACCATGTACTTATCCAAATCTTACCATATTTATCTACGATCATTTTTCGGACATACTTCAGAATGTCTTTTTCTAATTGCTCATCTGAATACCATGCTATTCCGATGTTTTGAGTTTTCAAATCTACTTCATACAAATATTTGTTGCCACCTAAGTATAGTTTATCTTTAAAATACAAAAAAGGATGTAAGCCATAATTCGTTTGATCTTGTTTTCCTTTTAGGTATTGGTCAATATCCATTTTCTTTGCTTGGTAGGATGATAAATCCAAAGTATATATTGACGTAGCATTTACGGCTACTACCCTGTTAGCGTCTATTTTTATAAAATATTTAACGCCCGCAATGTCTTCAATCTTTCCGTTGATATTAAATTTTAATGGCAAAAATTTCTGGTCTTTTATATCAAGACTAAAAACATTATCTCGACTAGCGGTTAAAATTATTCTATTGTTCAACTTCATTACATCATAAACTACTTGACTTTTATTGAGATGATTATTGATAACTTTATAGTTTCCAATTTTATGATTAAAAAAACCAATTCCATTCATGCCCGACCCACAAAAAGCAAAGAGAGAATCATTGATTCTAATATTCCGATAAGGTTCTATATTTATTCCTTCTTCATTGATTATGCTATCAATGATGTACATTTTACTATTTTGATGGTATAACACATTACAATAATCAATGATGGATGATTTCCATAAGTTGCCCTCTCTGTCTTTTAAAAAATTCGAAGCGCTAACCCGATTTTCAAAATCTCCTTCGCCAGTGTGATAATATTTGTACGAATGATCTTTTTTTTTGAATAATATGTGGCCACTCATTCCTGTTAAGATCAACGAATTTTGGTCAAAATGGTAGAGCTTTGTTATAAAATGCTTAAAGGTTGTGTTTTTAACTTTATAAGGAAATGTTTTAATGGTTCGTTTCTTAGTGATGAGATTATAGCTTAGAAGCCCTGCTGAAGCTGCTATATAAATATGCTCGTCATCGTAAATTAAATCAGTAAACCTTTCTGTATCATTGGCCTTTATTAATTGAGTCTCTCCATCAATAAGATTTTTAATAATGATGCCATTAGGATAAATAGCAGCCACTTTATCTTTATTAATAGATTTTAGTATCGCGTAATTTTTATTGATTACTTTGGGTACTTTATATATTGATGTTGCATCATAGATACTTTTACTTTTTATAGAATAGTGATAGATAGCACCATCAACAGAGAAAATAATTTCATCATCATAGACCTTTGCCATGTATTTTTGATACGACAAAACATTTACTTTGTACTTATTAAAATCAAACCAACGGTGAAAGGTATAGTCTTTGAGATCTAAGTACTGAAAATCAGTGAATGAAAGCAACCAAAGTCTATTGTAAGTGGAATCGTACAAGATCTCCCTGAGTTGATTGGAGATATTGTTTGTCTTAGTATCGATAGGACTTTTAAACACTTCAAATTGATGTCCATCAAACCTGTGTAGTCCGTTGTCTGTTCCCATCCAAATGAAACCATTCTTGTCTTGTACCATTCCAAACATAGTACTCGACTTTATGCCATCACGATCATCAAAATTGCGGTAGGTATATTGGGTGTTTTGGCCTGATAAAATACAAGCCAATACCATCGTAAATACCATAAAGAATCCAGTCCGCTTCAAAATCTGATTTATGTCTTGCAAAAATAAACAAATTAAACAACTATTAAGAACCTTAATAAAACGGGAGTGAGATTTAATACTTACTAACTTTAAGATCTTTGATTTCACCATTTTTAATGACTACATCCTTACAAGGAGCTTCGATCAAAGTTGAAAATAAATTAAGTCCAAAAATTTTACCTGAATACCTTGCTGATAATATGATGTGATCGCCTTTGTCATCAAATTTTGTGATCTCAAAATAGAAATCTGTTTTTTCTGTGTTAGCTGCTCCATTTTTCCAGTTTGAGACCATACATGCATTTTCAGGAATGCCATCACTACTACCACTTAGTACGAATTCAAAATTCTTAGTATCCAAGATGCCAACCCCTACTTTTGCTTCCTTATGTATCATAGTCAACTGTCTGTCATCAGGTTTTTGAGTTGATTTAAAGCTGATGATCAGGTAAGGATTTTTGGTGTTAACTAGACTATTCCCATTGGGGAAGTAGGAAGATGATTTATAGTAGGATATCCCTTTCCATTCTCGTCCATCAAGAAGGCTTGTTGTTATTTCATCGGGGTACGTTGATTTAGTGACAATGGCAGGCTCGTCACCAAATGTAAATCCACCATCGATTTTAGGTATCTTTTTGCCATCAATAGTTTGTACGGTAATAAAACCAGATTTCCCTTTTGCCAATACTTTTGTATCAAGGTCAGTATCATAATCTTTTATGGATAATACTTTTAGTTTTGATGTATTATTAGCATCGTCAGTTACTGAAATTATGTCGTTAATTTTAAGTTGCCCGTCTTTGATATCTATACCTCCAGAATATCTCCCTTCATTTTCATTGTCGATGAAGATGTATTCCATGCGAGCTGAGATGGATTGACCATTGGCCAAACTTATAAAGCAGACTAAAATAAAAAATAAAAAAATGGCTTTCACTTTCATGGCGATAAGTTGTGTTATTTACTTTTTATCCACTACTACATTTGATTGCATCAAAAGCAAATTGATCTTTTGTTCTAATTCAATATATTTCGACTCAAGACTTTTTAGATTTTGATTTTCAGCTGTAATGGTATTAGCCATTTCTTTTAGCTGTATGTTCTCTTCACTTAATTCCTGCACGGCTTTGATCAATGGCATAATCAATTCACTATAAGACACGCTGTATAAATCTTTGTCATGCTTGGCAGGTTTTACCCCACTAAAATCATAACCAGAAGCTTTTGCAGCCGCTTCTACTTCCTGCGCTATTAAGCCAGTGTATCTGATTTTTTCTACATCATACATAGATGATGACTTGTCGTAGGTAGTATCTAGTCCTAATATTCTATTGGCTTTATCGATATTTCGATTGTAAGTCACTGGTCTGAGTCGATTGATGAAGTCTAAGCCATGCACATCTTCACGGATATTGTTTTTCATGCGTCCATCACTGTACATAAACCAATTTTGGAATCCACCGATGGTTGCTGATGATGCATTGCCTATGACGACTTGATTAGACAGGTTGTTGGGTTGATTGTGACCTACAGTTACTGAATTGTTTATCCCACCAAATCCACTTTGAGCACCAGAAGATTTGCCGATGCTGATGTTATTTGATCCATTGGTGAAAAACTCGCCAGCTTGATGGCCTACGCCAATATTATCGCTTCCCGTAGTGTTTTCTTGCAATGAATTAGCTCCTACTGCCACATTGCGATTTCCTGACTCTATTTTGGTTAAAGTTTTCACACCTAAAGCTGTGTTATTATTTCCTGTACTATAAACAAAGTTACCTGTCATAGCATTAAATCCTACTGCAGTATTTGAACTTCCAGCTCTATTCCAATAGAGTGTTTGTGTGCCAAGGCCTGTGTTTTCGATGGCTTCTGTTGGAGCTAACAATGGTACTACTGGAGGTGATTCGTAGCCATTATAGTATAATGCGTCATAGCCTACTGCCACATTATAATCTTTTGCTTTTTGATTAAAGAGGGCTCTATTTCCAAGGCTAACATTACCTGAGCCAGTTTGTCCCTCTTTCAATGACTCATTTCCTATTGCGGTGTTGTCATTTCCACTTGTTCTTTTATTAAGTGAGTGGTACCCAAAAGAAGTGTTATTGTTTCCATTTATAAAATTTGCTAAATAATCTGTACCAGCTTGACTACCATACCCAACGGCGCTATTTCTCTCACCTGTCTGATTATAAATTAATGCTCCGTTCCCAATTGCAACCTGATCAAAAGTTAAAGTGTCAAAAAATAAAGCACTATGTCCAATAGCTACATTAGATGACCCACTTATGTTACGTCCTAGTGCATTTTGTCCTATTCCTATATTATAATTGCCAGTTTTATTGTCTGCCATTGACCTGGAACCGTTTGCCACATTGAAACTGCCTGTTGTATTGGAAAGCATGGTATGATAACCGTTTGCAGTGTTTTGTTCTCCAGTGTTATTAAATAATGCGTCTGTGCCAAAAGCAGAATTTCCATATCCACTATTGTTTTTATGAAGTGTTCCATAACCAACTGCAACATTACCATTCCCAGTTGTGTTATGGAATAATGAAAGAGATCCTAAAGCTAAATTTAATTGACCGTCAGAATTGTTGAATAAAGAACTGTCACCAATTGCCATATTCTCAAAACCTTGCTGATTACTATACAAAGCAGCTCTCCCTATGGCGATTTGGCCTTGAGAAATGGTGTCTGTGTATAAGGCTTCGTTGCCTATAGCTACATTGCCATTTCCATTCCTAAGGCTCCAATTTGATAAGGCACCCAAGGCGGTATTTCCACTTCCTTTACTAAATTGAAGCGCACCTAAACCAAGAGCGGAGTTATATAATCCACTTTGATTGACTGTAAGAGCTAATGTGCCAACGGCTGTATTTCCTTGCCCCGTATTATTGGCACTTAATGTACTAAAACCAAGCGAAGTATTAAAAGATCCAATAGTATTATTTTCTAACGCGTTTGAACCGACTGCCGTATTAAGTATGCCTTGCCCTCCTGATACGGCATTGACCGTATTGTTTTTCAATGCATTGGCACCCACTGCTACCAGATCATCTCTCTCCTTATTCCACTGCAATGCATTTACTCCAATGGCCACATTTCTATTGCCTGAATTCTGTGGTACTTCCAGAGCACTACCACGCAAAGCTTGGTAACCCAATACCGTATTTTCAGACCCAACAGTGTTGTTAAAGCCAGCTAGCATACCCACCATAGTATTATTATTTCCATTGGTATTGGCAAGTAAGGTCTTGTAGCCCATGGTGACATTTCCCGTGCCATTATTGTTCATCATCATATTTTGTATGCCGAAGGCCGTATTGAAGCCTGCTTGACTGCTCCTCAAGTTTTGATAACCAAAAACAGTATTATTTCCTGATGTTATACTTTTGGCATCCATGTTTTCATAGCCAAACATTGTGGTTGGTGTCGTTACGCCTGCTGTTCTTTCGATTAGTCCAGCAGGCCGATTATTAACTCTTATCGCCAAATCTTGTGCATCTGTAGTGCCTATAAAGTTGGTAGCAACATTTGTCCCGGTATTACCCGTCGTACTCCATCCTGTATTTTGATTACTCAACGCCAACCAGCCACCAGAACTGAAATAATAAAATCCAGGCTTCTGACCATTGGTTTGAAATACCAATAAACCAATAGCTGGAGCAGCAATATTCGTTCGTTGGGTAGAATCCATCCTTGGTATCAGTATGCCACTGTTGGTTGATGTGACTTCAAGTTTTGCAGAGCTATGCGGAATAGCTGTGCCGATTCCTACGTTTTGGGCTGTGATAATTCCCAACGACATCCAGCATATTGTAATATAAATAATGAACTTCATTTTTATCAACATTTTTTTGATTTGAATGCAAAGTTCAAAATGTAGCTCTTTACTTAAAAGTTAAATTGAGTAGTTGACGGAAATATTTATTATATGACAGAAATAGACTTTTTTTTCGACCATTAAACTGCGTACGCGCTATGATGCAATATCATTAGGCATCTTGCCTGTGTTAAAACAATGGATATTAAATATCTAAATAATGCGAAGTTACCCCGATAAAGCAAACATGTGCAACTTTAGCGGTATCAACAATTCAAGCAAATCCTCAAATCCAGCAACTAATGTGACTGATAAGCAAAAGTCTTTACTTTATATCACTTTTTGAAAACTGTTCGTCGTAGCGTCCCCGCTACGATGCAATATCATTAGGCATCTTGCCTTTATTAAACAATGGTTATTAAATATCTACTAGATGCGAAGCTACTAATGCTAGCGCAAGTTTGTAACTTGTGTATATAATCATAAGCGTCACCCTTTCATACAGCACCTCAGTCGATTCCTTCAAAATTCCTAAACCACCATTCCTTCAAACCCTACGCACCATATATTCCTTCGGATGATCTCTAACATCGTAGCTCAAATGTCTTAAAAATTTCTCACCTTCACTTTCCCAAGCTTTGACTTCCTCATCATTTAGACGAAATGTGATGGTATATATGGCAACCGTGCCACAGACTACTTCAAAAATCAAGTCACCATTATCATCTTTCTCCAAGAGATAATCCCACGTACTTTCTATTATCTTCGTTCTAGCCATATCAGAAAAAGATATCTTTGTACACTATATTTTCACCGAACTTAAAATCCTTTAGCTTGTATAGTGGTTTTTTACCAGGGTTGAATCTTTTAGTTTTTGGTTTAATGGTTGGTTTGCCTTCATCTTCTTCTAGATATGGCATAACAGTTTGCTCGGCTATGCCAGTACTTAAATTAAAATCGTAAGTCTCTAATATATTTTCGAATGGATCCATTGTGCTGTGTGTGGCACCTATTAGAAACCAATCTTTATTTTGGTACCGCCATTTGTAAGTGTACGACCACTTGAAGTTACTACCACCATAATAATCTACACAAACCGTTTTGCCCATGATGTATAGTTCTTGAAGTGGATCACCAAACACGCCACCGTCATCGCTCAGCATGATAGATTCATTAGACTGCAACGAAAGATCGTATCCACCTGATGGCTTTCCCAAAAGTATAAACAGGATTCTAGGCTTTTGCGCATGACCCGTTTCTTTTAGATTGGCAACTTCTGTTTTGGATTCTATGATTACTGCTACATCTTTGACCTTGTCATCATTCAGATTTCCTTCTTTTTGGTAAAAGATTTGATATCCTTTGGGAATGAAGGAATCGATGTTTTGACCCGTTTTTGGAAGGATAGGATAAGTGTAATTCATGGTAAATAAAGTAGATAGAAAGATAAGTATTTGCACGGGTTAAGATTATTATTGGTTCAACCATTTTTTAAAGCTTTGGCTATTTTCTGTACTGATGATGATGTCTCTTTTTGCCAGTGGTTGTAGCTCAATTTTTATCCTACTTTTACTTACATGAAGCATAGATGCAATGGCGTCAAAGTGGGCAATAAAGCTTCGGTTCAATCTGAAGAATAGGGTAGGGTCCAAGAGTTCTTCTAAATCTGAAAGCCTATAATCTATGATAAATTTAGAGCCATCTTTTTTAACTAAGTACACATATCGATCTTCACCTTCGAAATAAGCTATTTGATCTACCGTCACACTCATCATTCTTTCACCACGATGCACTATAAATCGTTCTTGATATATTTTATTAGTTTTTTGCAATGCCTTTAATAATAAGTCAGTAGGAATTTGTTGTTTTGATTGTATAGTTTTGAATTTTTGAAGGCTTTGGATAAGATCATCTTCGTCTATCGGTTTTAATAGATAATCAATACTATTGACCTTAAAAGCTTGGATAGCATATGCATCATAAGCCGTTGTAAAAATGATAGGTGTTTGGATATTTACTTGATCAAAAATACTAAAGCTAATGCCATCTGCCAAGTGGATATCCATAAAAATAAGGTCTGCTTGATGATTCTGAAGCCAGGTTACAGCTGTTTTTACACTGTCTATTTTGTCCAGAATTTGGAAACTAGCATCTACTTTTTTAAGTATCCTTTCTAAATGATCCTGAGCTGGTTTTTCATCTTCTATAATCAATACTTTAGTCATCATATTCATTCAAAATTATGCATCAGGAATTAATGGGAGTATCACTTTAAATACATCTTTGTCTTGAGAGATTTCTATATCTTTTTGCATCAATAATTGGTATCTACTAGCTAGGTTTTTTAATCCAATACCTGTAGATGTTTCAGTTGATACACGTGGTACAATGGCGTTGCTGATAACTAGTTTTTCGCCTTCTTGGGTTATCAATATTTCCATAGGTTGCGTAGCTGAAATGATGTTGTGTTTGATGGCATTTTCTACCAAAAGCTGTAATGAAAATGGTGGTAAAGAATAGGCTTTATCTTTGATTTCAAGCGTCAGTTTTAGTTGGTCTCCAAACCTTGTTTTCTGTAAATAAATAAAATTTTCTATCAAATCCAATTCTCTTTCCAAAGGGATAAGTTTTTGCTCTCCGTGTTCCAAAATGGATCGATACATTTTGGCAAATTTTGTTGTAAATTTGATAGCGCTATCTTGGTCGGTGGCAATGATAGATGCTAGTGTATTAAGGCTATTGAATAGAAAGTGTGGGTTGATTTGGTTTTTGAGTACTTCGTATTGTGATGCGATATGTTGTTTTTCTTGTTGTGCCTTTTGAAGTAATAATTCCTTTTTTTCGGACTCCAGCAAGATGTTTTTTTGTCTTAAAGTGTAGGTCTCCAAGGCATTGTCGAAAATGACTTTTAACTCTTCAAATTTCCAAGGTTTGGTGATATAGTGATATACTTTTCCTTTGTTTATAGCGTCAATAATGGCTTGCATATCGCTATATCCAGTCAAAATCATTCTAATCACATCAGGATGTGTACTACTTATTTGCTCCAGAAACTCCACACCTGTTTTACCCGGCATTCTTTGATCACAGACGATAAGATCTATGGATTGTTGCGCTAATATTTCCTGAGCAATGTCTGCATTTTCTGCGATGTGGATATTGTAAAATCGTCTGAATACAGCCTTAAAAGCAGTGAGATTATCGACTTCATCATCAAGATATAATATAGAATAGGGTTGCGACATTTA
>JBGSOH010000436.1:0-2481 GCA_041739205.1 Saprospiraceae bacterium | reverse complement strand
AATATAGTCGTAGGAACAAGAATAGCTACTTGTTTTCCAGCTACAACAGCCTTAAAAGCTGCTCTGATGGCCACTTCTGTTTTACCAAAACCTACATCGCCACAGATCAGTCTATCCATAGGGTAGTCTTTTTCCATGTCTTCTTTGACTGCTTGTGTTGAAGTCAATTGGTCGGGCGTGTCTTCATATATAAAGGATGCTTCGAGCTCCGTCTGTAAATATCCATCAGGTGGAAAGGCAAATCCTTTAGATGCTTTTCTTTTTGCATACAATTTAATAAGCTCCTTGGCTATATCCTTTACTTTGGCCTTGGTTTTGCGTTTCAGTGCTTTCCAAGCATCGCCGCCTATCTTATTAAGTTTTGGTTCTGTTCCATCTTTGCCTACGTATCGAGATATTTTATTGAGCGAGTTGATGCCTACATAAAGGATATCATTGTTTTGATAAATAAGCCTGACAGATTCTTGTTTGTACCCATTGATTTCTATGGTTTCCAGTCCTGAATATTTGCCTATGCCGTGATCTATATGTGTAACAAAATCTCCCGGCTGCAACTCTCGGAGCATCTTGAGACTGATCGCCATCTCTTGGGTGAATCCTTGACGAAGTTTATACCTATGGAATCGTTCGAAAATCTGATGATCGGTGTAACAGGCTACTTTATTTGCATGATCTATAAAGCCACTATGTACAGATTTATGGAGTGGGTGAAATTGTACCTTGACACCCATATCTTCAAAGATATTGTAAAAACGCTCTATTTGTTTTACATTATCGGTAAAGATAAAATTGGTGATTTCATTCCTTGTATTGAGATTTAGATTCTCGATCAAAAGATTAAAATTCTTATTAAAAGCTGGTTGTGGACTTGCTTTAAAACTTATTTGATGTTGAATATTGGAGAGATATTGAGATTTAGTCATGGTTATAGCATGAAAATCTGATATTTCTTCAATGATTTTATTCGGAAAGATAAATGCCCGCTCATTAAAGATCTCTCTGAGTTCTTCTTCTGATTTTACGGCCACACTTTCAGCAAAAACTTCCACTTTTTCAAAACAAATTTGAAGTTTATCGATCAGCATGTCGGGATCTTTGACCCAAATACAAGTTTCAGGTGCAAAAACTTTAAAAATGCTTACTTTCTGATCTTGACGAAACTTGTTGTTGATATTAGGAATGATGGAAACGCTACTGATGTCTTGGACAGAAAGCTGAGTCGTCGGATTGAAAGTACGGATACTTTCCACATCGATATCAAACATTTCTATTCTGTATGGCCATTCATTTCCGTAACTAAAGATGTCTATGATACCACCACGAATTGAGAATTGACCAGGCTGATATACAAATTCTACCCTGTCAAAACCATACATGACCAAGAGTTCGATCATGGTATTAATGTCGAGAGTAGCGTTTTTTTCTATTTTTATTTTATCTTTATCAAGCAGGGTAGGGTCTACGGCTTTTTCGAATATAGCTTCAGGATAAGAAACCAATATTTGTTTTTTGCCTTTGGCAGTATGGACCTTATTGATGGTTTCAGTTCGTATCAGGACATTATTTTTGTCGAGTTCGTCGTACTGAAGTGGCCTTTTGAAGGAGTCAGGAAAAAAATGGACAATATTATTTTCAAGAATAGACTGAAGAGTATTGAGCACATAAGCAGCTTCTTCTTTGTCGGCAGCGATATAGATGTGGGATCGTGGTTGACTGAGATAAGCTCCCGCCAAGGCAAAACAATCCAAGGCTCCTACCAATCCATCTAGCTGAATTCTCGTAGGTGCATCTCCATCGCAATGGGCATTTATTTCCTTTACACGCTGATCCTGCTCGTATCTATTGATCAGCTCTTTGATATTACTCACGGCGCAAAGGTATATAAATTAAACAAGTGCAAAAGAAAGGAAAATGATTATTTTTTGTTGATGCTAAATATTACTTCTGATGCGATGGCTCGAAGACATCGTATCGGTTTGGTACTTTTGGATTGCATCACCTTACCGATAAACAGTCTTAAAACCAGAACATCTAAAAATCAATCTATCTTCCAATGTTCTCTCAAAATTTTTGTCACTTCCACTTCGATTAGTTGTGTGATATTGGCTATTAAAAGAAAAGGTGTCTTCCCTCTGCATCACTTTCGACCATTAAGCAGAGTGCAACGAAGACTGATGAGCGAAAGTCTTTACAGTACATCACTTTCGACCATTAAAATATTACCTTACAAAATGCGAAGCAAACTCTGCACAAGCAATCGTGTGCAGCTTCAGCGGCATCAACCAAACGTGTGCAGCCCTAGCGGCATCTGCAATTTCTAAAATCACTTCATCTTCACCATTTCCCCAATCGCATCGTAACAATTATGCCCACCAAATTTCACCAAATCTTCCCTATGCATTTTATGCGCATGCGTCAATTCTCCTTGAGAAACTACACCATTTTGCAAGTCTTGTCCTTTAGCTACTTTAGCCGAACCTT
>JBGSOH010000321.1:0-6747 GCA_041739205.1 Saprospiraceae bacterium | reverse complement strand
ACAATGTTTCATCTACGATCACTTTGCCAGCAAATGGTATGGGTGGATTATTGGAGTTTATTGATGTGGTTTCAGGATGTAAAACATCAAGGGTAGTAGGTAATTTGATACCTTGTTCTACAGATTGTGAAATTGTATATTCTGGATTAACTGTAGTTTGCTCTGACAATGGTACAGAATCTGATGGAACAGATGATTTTTATACCATATCTTTAACAGCTCAGGCTTCTAACGGAAGTAATACTAATACGTTTAACATTTTAGTGAATGACGTTATTGTTGGGACATATAGTTATGGTACATTGATCAGTTTCCAACTTCCAGCAGATGGCCAAGTACCTACAGTCGTGATTAGAGATGCAGATGATTTACAATGTATAGAAAATGTACCTGTTAACGCGTTGACCCCTTGTTCAGCAAGTTGTGTCATAAACAGCACGATTACTAATATACTATGTAATGACAATGGCACTATCAATGATCCTTCTGATGATTTATATACTTTTGATATTAGGGTTACTGGTCTAAATATATCTTCTGGTTGGTTCATACAAGGAGATCCACAATTAAGAACATATAATACATTACATAGAATAGGACCATTCCCGATTTCAGGCGGTGATTTTAATCAAATCATTTTTGATTCGGTAGATAATAACTGTTCAAGAGCGATTACGGCACAAGCACCTGCTGCTTGTAGCGAACCATGCATATTACGAGTTGATAATTTATTGGTCAGTCCTTGTGATGACAATGGCACCGGAGACGATGATACAGATGATGTATTTGGTATCAGTTTTTCTGTAAGTAGAGTAAGTGGTTCTGTTAATTTCTATAATGTTACAGACGGAACGATTATCTATGGGCCTTACACATATGGTCAAACTGTAACCATAAGTAATTTATCAGCAAATGGGTCCACTATAACACTTTCTGTATATGATGGTATTAATTCAGGATGTACACAAACTATTGTAGTATCTCAACCGTCATGTTCTTCATGTACCCAAACTGTAGATGCTGGAGCCGATATAACACTCACTTGTATACAAAATACAGCCACTTTGACGGCTACATCATCTCAGCCAGGAGTTTATACTTGGACAGGACCGAATGGATTTTTGAAAACTGGACAATCCGTCACTACCACAACGCCAGGTGTTTATACAATAACCGTAATCTATCCAGATAATTGTACAGCAACAGACATTGTAGAAATATTTAAAGATGGAAGTTTACCTGTGTCAAATGCTGGTTTAGATCAAGCAATCACTTGTAATGTCACTACAGTTACCCTGTCAGGTACTAGTAACCTTAGTACAAATGTTCAATATGTATGGACAAATAGTAGTGGATCAGTGGTAGGTAATACCCAGAATATTACAGTTACAGAACCAGGATTATATTATTTTGAAGTGATCAATTTAACAAATAATTGTTCTTCTGGTCAGGATGAAGTAGAAGTATTAGATGATACAGAAAAGCCTATTGCGATCATTTTTGCAGATCCTGGCAATCTAATTGATTGTATAATTGGTACCGTAGTATTATCTGGCCAACCACAAGATAATGTTATCTTTAATTGGATCTATACAGAAAATAATGTTCAGAATCAGAATTCAGTTATTATTGACTTTGCGACCATTGTCACCATGACGGCTATAGATACTTTATCAGGTTGTAGTAATTCATCTATGCTAGAAATTATTGATTTACAAGATTATCCTATTTTAGTAATCACACCGCCATTGCCTATCACATGTACGACAAATGAAACAACGATTATTGCTTCTGATTCTCCACAAGGACCTAATTTGGTGTTTGAGTGGTATAATTCGAGCAATGTGTTGATACCAGGAGCTAACACTAGTACGTTAAATGTCAATATGCCAGGTGTCTATTACGTAGTATTAACAGATACTTTAAATGGATGTAGTAATAGGGATACGATAGACGTTGGTAGGATAGGGGACTTCCCTGAGATTTCAGCATCAGAAGATAAAACACTATATTGTGGTGCCACCAATACAAGCCTTGACGTCAATATAATTAATCCTTTAAGCGCTGTAAATATTGTTTGGAATTCAGCAGATGGAAATATCTTAAATGGTACTAACACACAATCAATTCAGACCCAAGGAGCAGGAACATATACTGTACAAGTGACCTATCCAATTTCTGGATGTATGACGACAGAAGACATTGTCGTTAATGTAAATAATAATGTCCCAGAAGCCGTGGTTGCTTTAGTGGAAGATGAATCTTGTGTCAATGATAGGAATGGAAGCATAGAT
Source organism: Saprospiraceae bacterium (assembly GCA_041739205.1). Taxonomy (GTDB): domain Bacteria; phylum Bacteroidota; class Bacteroidia; order Chitinophagales; family Saprospiraceae; genus OLB9. Next base: position 4,453 of record JBGSOH010000321.1, on the reverse strand, counting down.
ATAACCATCATTGAAGGAGGAGAAGAGCCATATGAATTATCACTCAATGGTGCTACCAATCCTAGACTGGATGATTTACCACCTGGACAGTATTTATTAGGGATTACTGATGCTAATGGATGTCCATTTGACACATTATTCACGATAGAACCAGGAAATCAATTTGAATTATCAACTATTTCTCCTTTAGAAATTATTGCTGGTTCTACTCAAATATTAGAAGTCAAAACAAATCTTGATCCTAATTTGATTGCAAGCGTGGTTTGGTCTCCATCTACCAACCTTTCATGTGATACCTGTTTAGTTACGACGCTTACTGCTAGGGAAGCCAATACATATACTGTGACAGTGACAGATATCTATGGTTGTGTAGAAGAGATAAATGTGGTCATAAGATTGCGAGATAATACCATTGTTACTATACCCAATGTCATTAATGTAAATGGAGATCAAAATTCATTTTTTACAATTTATGGTAACGAAGGTCTAATAGCCATCAAAAAACTAAGTGTTTTTGATCGTTGGGGAAATTTGATATTTTTAAAGGAAAACTTTCATCCTAATATTCCACAAGAAGGATGGAATGGTAAGTTTAAAAATACCGATGTTGTACCAGGAGTATATGTGTATAGTGTTGAATATATTACCACTGGTGGTGAAAAAACAGTAGCTGGTGATATCACTGTAATTAGGTAATTATAAGATTTTTATTGCTTGAATACTTGGTAAGTGGCAGTTCTAAACCTATCTTTGCACAAAAAAAAGGTGAAAAGGTTAGCATTTTATTTGTTTGCAGGTATGTTTTTTTATTCTTGTCAGACTTCAAACGAAAGTAATACCGTTGTTTTCGGTACGTCAGACCTAAATAAATTAAATAGGCAGTTGCTAGATATTGCTATGGAAGATGGTTTTTCTCCTCCTATAGCATCTCGGGTTTATGTGTATCCGCATGTAGGTCATTACATTGCGTTACAGTCTTTTTATCCAGATAGTTTGTCAGATTTAACTTCAAAGTTGAATGGCTTAAAATCTTTACCCACATTTTCAAAAACGAATGTCAATGCTGAATTGGCATCCTTGATGACTTTTTGCAAAGTGGCCAAAAAGGTTGTATTTTCTGAGCATTACATGGATAAATGTCTCGATTCCTTAAAGATGGAAGGTGAAAAAAGAGGTTTGTCTACAAACGTTGTGAATGCTTCTGCACTATTTGCAGATTCTTTATCATCCGAGATAATTAATTGGTTGTCAAAGGATCAATATGTGGAGACTAGAACTATGGAACGGTATACCAGTGTAAAAGAACCAGGGAAATGGAAAGAGACACCACCTGACTATCAACAGGCTTTAGAACCACATTGGTCAAAAATCAGAACACTTTTAATTGATAGTGCTTCAATATACAAGTCTGCCGAACTTCCAGCATACGATACGAAAAAGGGTTCTGAATTTTACAAAATGGCTTACAGAGTCTATGAGCAGTCTCAAAAAAGTGACACTTCGACAGTAAATACAGCCTGGTTTTGGGATGACAATCCAAATTCATCAGATCATAAAGGACATTCGATGGCTGTCATACATAAAATATCTCCTCCAGGTCATTGGTTGAATATAGTCCATCAAATTAGTGATAAAAATAAATACTCTTTAGTTATCACTACCAAAGCATATACCTATAGCGCTATTGCTATGTTTGATGGAATTATAAGTTGTTGGTCAGAAAAATTTAGAACAAATTTAGTGAGACCAGTAAGTTATATTCAGGAAAACATTGACGTCAGTTGGTCTCCAATCATTCAGACACCACCATTTCCTGAGTATACCAGCGGACATAGTGTACTTTCAGCTTCAGCCGCAACAGTATTAACAAATTTATTCGGAGATAATTATACTTTTGATGATAATACAGCTGAATTATTTGGCATGACGCAGAAGAACTTTAAATCTTTTCACGATGCTGCATGGGAAGTAAGTCTAAGTAGATTTTATGGTGGTATTCACTATTACAATGGTATAGAAGAAGGCAACAAACAAGGTAAGTTTATCGGAGATTTAGTACTCTCTAAAGTTAAGTAATAAGATTAGTCAACGTTTAAGCATCTGTTTATCATGAAGTATTTAATTGTAATTTTAGGAATATTAGTTTTTTTGAATTCATGTAAAGATTCAGAGGAGAAAACAGTGCGACAAGTTGCAGATGGAGATTATTCTGATGTAGTAGACAATTCAAATGAAACAGAACTATTCACCCTTTTAAAGCCAGAGGAGACAAATATTGACTTTATAAATATTTTACAGGAAAACCAAAACTTCCATTTTAAAAATTATGCTTACATTTATAACGGTGGCGGTATCGCTATAGGAGATATAAATAACGATGGATTGCAGGATGTTTTCTTTGGTGGTAATCTTGTCACAGGAAAATTGTATCTCAATTTAGGGAACTTTAAATTCCAAGATATTACAAAACAAGCTGGTCTTGAGAATAATGTAGGATTCAGAACGGGCGTAAATATGGTTGATATCAATGGAGATGGTTTTCTAGATATTTATATTTGTGCTGCTGGACTGTATGAAGATTCGTACAGGAAAAATTTATTATACATCAACAACGGTAATAGCACTTTTACAGAAAAAGCAGCTGAATATGGTCTTGATGCCATGAGTTATTCTACACAATCGTATTTTTTCGACTATGATAATGACGGTGACTTAGATCTATATTTGCTAAACCATCCACTAAGTCCTAACGAAAGTAATAACTTACTAGTAGAAGCGGACAAAGATGGAAAATTGCAGGTTGTTTTACCAAAAAACATTGAATTTACAACTGATAGATTTTATAGAAATGATAAAGGCAAGTTTAAGGATGTCACAAAAGAAAGTGGCCTACTAAATGATGCATTTGGCTTGAGTGCGGTAGTTGCTGATTTTAATAATGACAATATTACAGACATCTATGTGTGTAACGATTATGTAAAGCCAGACAATTTGTACATTAATAACGGAGATGGGACATTTACGGACAAATTTAATGATTACTTTCAGCATACTTCTTTCTCTTCGATGGGTTCAGATTACGCAGACATAAATAATGATGGATGTATGGATTTGATGACTTTAGATATGTTTCCAGAAGATAATTATCGTCAAAAAATGCACGGGACAGATTATAATTATGATAAATATTTGCTAACGAAAAAGTTCAATCTTGCTACCCAATTTATTAAAAACACCTTACAAATCAATAATTGTAATGGAACTTACAGTGATATAGCATTGATGGCAGATGTAGCACATTCGGATTGGAGTTGGTCTACATTATTTGGAGACTACGACAACGATGGTTGGAAGGATATTTTTGTGACGAATGGTTATAGAAGAAGTGTAACGGACAATGATTTTGTTAAATATACACAAGATTCATTGTACAAAATATACAAAAATCAGTTTACCATAGATAAATTTACAGCAGCGGTACCAGTACACAAAACCAAATCTTATCTTTATAAAAATAATGGGAATTTATCGTTTTCTAATATGTCAGATGTGTGGAATGCGGGTCCTCCTGAATTTTCTAATGGGGCCGTTTATGTAGACCTAAACAATGATGGATACTTAGATATCATTTCAAATAATATGGATGCGCAGCCTTTTATTTATAAAAATACTGGAGCCATCTCAAGAGCCAATAATCATATTAGATTTAAGCTTTTTTATGAGAAACCTAATACTGAATATGGAACAAAAATCGAAGTAACAGATGAAAACGGTTTGGTGCAGACACAGTATTACTATCAAAACAGAGGATTTTTATCAAGTGTAGAACCAGTAGTCCATTTTGGTCTTGGCAAATCAAAAGCTGTTAAAGATATCAAAGTATATTGGCCAAATGGTAAAGTACAAACCATTACTGATGCAAAAATAAATGTTCTAAACAAAGTAGTGTATGACCCAAATGCAGAAAACTCGAAAAAAGTAGTCAATCCAAATTTGTATTTTGATGACATTTCGGATCGATTGGGTAGTAAAATAACGCACATTGAAAACGACTTTATAGATTTCAAGCGTGAACCTTTGTTACATAGGAAATTTTCAGATGAAGGCCCAGCTGTTAGTGTAGGAGATATCAATGGAGACGGACTGGATGATTTCTATCTTGGCGGAGCAACAGGAATGGCAGGTCAATTATACATTCAAAATAAAAAGGAAGGATTTGAACTCAAAGAGAGTCTTGACTTCGATAAGGATAAACTTTTTGAAGATGTAGCATCAGTTTTTGTAGACGTCAATGGTGACGAACATTTAGATTTAATTGTAGTTAGTGGCGGTAATGAGTTCCCTGTCAATTCCCCTAATTATCAGGATAGACTTTATATAAACGATGGTAAAGGTAGCTTCAAAAGACAAAACGATGCAATGCCTGTGGTATTAAGTAGTGGTTGTACTATCT
>JBGSOH010000316.1:0-3092 GCA_041739205.1 Saprospiraceae bacterium | reverse complement strand
GCAATGTTTTAATGTACTCACGACGTTAATGATGATTTATTTAGTTCCAGGATGTGGTTCTGAAAAAAGTTACAAAACAGAAATTTCTTATAATACCGACATTCGCCCCATTCTCTCTGACAAGTGCTTCAAATGTCATGGTCCAGATGCTAATAAACGTAAATCAGGATATAGATTAGATACTGAAGAAGGGGCATTTGCGGCATTAAAAGATTTTAAAGATAAATATGGTATTGTGGCAGTTCACCCAGAAAAATCAGATGTATTCCTGCGCATTACTTCCACAGATCCTGACTATATGATGCCGCCACTGGAATCTAATCTTTCGCTCACTAAGGATGAAATCACACTGATCGAAAAATGGATCACAAATGGAGCTCCATATCAAAAACACTGGTCATTTATCCCATTAAAAGCAACATCAGTTGCCGATGTAAAGTCAATATGGTCATATAATGAAATAGACCAATTCATACTCCAAAAGCTAGATGAGCACGACTTAAAGCCATCTGAAGTAATGTACGATGCCGCCTTACTCAAGCGGATGATGCACGATATCACTGGTCTACCGCCTTCTTTAGCACAACAAGATGAGTTTACAAAAAAAGCTGATGCCAAATCGTATGAAAAACTCCTAGATAAAGCATTAGCAAGTCCGCAGTATGGCGAAAAAATGGCCATTTTCTGGATGGATGTAGCTCGGTATGCTGACAGTCATGGATATCAGGATGATGGCTTGCGTACGATGTGGCCGTGGAGAGATTGGGTGATTCATGCTTTTAATAAGAATTACGATTATAAAAAATTTGTCACCTGGCAACTGGCTGGTGATTTACTGCCTGATAAAAATAAAGAAACCATACTCGCTACAGGATTCAACAGAAACCATAAAATTACTCAAGAAGGTGGCGTCATAGACGAAGAGTACCGTATAGAGTATGTCACAGATCGCACCAATACCTTTGGTAAAGGATTGCTAGCTATGACTTTTGAATGTGCCAAATGCCACGATCATAAATACGACCCCATCTCTCAAAAAGATTATTTTTCCACCTTTGCATTTTTTGATCAGGTGGACGAAAAAGGCCTCGTGGGCGATATTTCTTTGGCATCACTGGCAGATCCTCCTTACATGACGATAACCAAAGAAGATAGAGCAGGCATACTTAGTTTCATTAGTAAATTAGATACCGGAAAAGTTGATGTCATGATAATGAAAGACAGTACAGGTATCCGAAAGACCAAACTACTGCAACGAGGTGTCTATGACCAACCCGGAGAAGTAGTCTCGCCCGGCACTCCTGAATCTATTCTGAAATACGACCCAAAAAAGTTTGAGCAAAACAGATTGGGACTTGCCAAATGGATGTTTGACACACAAAATCCACTTACTGCTAGAGTGTTTGTTAATTTTATTTGGCAGGAATTTTTTGGTAAAAGCATAGTGAAAACATCGGGCGATTTTGGTCTACAAGGCGACCTGCCTTCCCATCCTGAATTATTGGACTGGCTGGCTTACGATTTTATGACTCATGGTTGGGATATCAAAAGATTGGTCAAACAGATTGCCATGTCTTCCACTTACAAACAATCGTCAAAGGTCAGTTCTGAACATATCCAAAAGGATCCTGAAAATGTATTTCTAGCACGTGGCCCTAGATTGCGGCTTTCGGCAGAATTACTCAAAGATCATATCCTAGCTTCTAGCGACCTCCTAAATCTTGTCATAGGTGGACCAAGTGTAAAACCTTATCAACCCAAAGGATTATGGGAAAGTGCTACATCAGGCCGCGGTCAATTGGCATCATATGTAGAAGATCAGGGTGATAAAAGATATCGACGTGGCTTGTATCATTTTATAAAACGAACCGTACCGCCACCATCCATGCTCATATTTGATGCGTCCAACAGAGATCAATGTGAGGTAAAAAGGTCATCTACCAATACACCATTACAATCTTTAGTGTTGATGAATGACTATCAGGTTTTGGAAGCAGCCAGGCATTTAGCCATAAAAACACAAAATGAGAAATCAAGTAATGAAGTTAAATTCGAGCAATTATTTAGGAAAATTGTTTGTAGAGCGCCCAAACCTAATGAAATCAAAAAAATTAAAGATTTTCACCAAAATACTATAACTGCCTTGGACGATAAAAAAGCAAAAGAGATCGTATTTTTTGGCGATTTTAAAGAAACAGCAGACCTAGACATTAAGGGTACGGCTGCCATGATGCAAACTGTACAGTTATTATTTAATCTCGAAGAAACTTCGACAAGATGAGCAATCCATTTTTTGAACACCGACTTAATATCAATCGAAGACATTTTCTGAGCAAGATGAGTGTAGGCTTGGGAAGCGTAGCTTTAGGTTCCTTGCTGATCAAAGATCTGTTTAAGGATCCCGAAAATGCAGCTGACAGCATTATCAATGGTTTATCACACTTTGCCCCAAAGGCCAAAAGAGTCATCTATCTGTTTCAGAATGGAGCGCCTTCACAATTGGAGACTTTTGATTACAAACCTATGCTCAATAAGATGTTTGGTCAGGACCTGCCGGAATCCATCAGAAATGGACAGCGTCTCACAGGCATGACGGCCAATCAGGATAAGTTCCCTTTGGTAGGATCCTATTTCCCATTCAAACAATATGGCAATGCAGGCACTTGGGTGAGTGATCTATTTCCAAACATGGCCAAAATTGTAGACGATATCTGTGTCATCAAATCTATGCACACGGAAGCGATCAATCACGATCCGGCACTTACTTTTATGCAGACTGGCGCACAACAGGGTAATCGTCCGAGTATGGGTGCATGGCTGAGCTATGGATTGGGTTCAGAAAATCAAAATCTTCCCGCTTACTGCGTCCTCTTGTCCAAAGGTAAAGGAAATGGCCAGGGAGTTTATTCCAAACTGTGGACCAATGGTTTTTTGGACAGTAAACATCAAGGCGTACAATTTAGCAATAGCGAAGAAAGAGTCCTGTATCTCAATGATCAAAATGGTATAACAAGAGATGACCGAAGACAAATGCTGGACAAGCTCAATGAGTTAAATTCCATGAATTTTGAAGATACCGGTGATCCCGAAAT
>JBGSOH010000296.1:0-6066 GCA_041739205.1 Saprospiraceae bacterium | reverse complement strand
AGGCAATTAAATTGTGGCACTGGATCATATACGATACAACCTATTTCTAGTCCATCTAAAGACTGTGTTTCGCCTATTCCTTCTATCCATGTTACTAACGTCCCGTCAGAGCCGCAGTCACTATTGACGGTCAACTTGCGTCTTGTGGTGCCATCTAGCATGATAATGTTTTCAATTTCAGAAACTATAAAATGGTTATTTGGGGATTGGATTGAATAGAGTGTATCTCCCACTTCTGCAGCATAATTATAGGACAAAACTTCATTGTTGTCTTTATATTTTGTGAAAACCCTACCTAAATATTCTCGAAAGTAGAAATTGGTTTCTTCCCATTCATCATTATTATTTTTTTTCCTTAACTGTTTTCTGTAGTATCTTTGATCTAAAAGAAAACTGTCTTTGGAGAAGGACAACCAATAATCATAACCAGGAGTTACCCATTGAGGTACTGTAAGATGCCATATGTTTTTATGGTCGACATGGCTTGTTTTTACAGGTGAAATACAAGTGTTAATGGGTTCATAATACACATGACTTTGGTTTTTAGTATAATATTCACATAATATCATATTTAAAGAAGAAAGTACCATTTTAGCACCACCTATACCTTCTACCCACTTTTGGAATCCATTAGAATTATGTTGTAATATAATTTGATTTCTTGTAGTCGCTCCATCATCGGTAGTTATGGGTGTTTTAGAGATGACCTCCCAATCACCATCAAAATTATCTCCGATATTCAAACAAAAATCATACAATAAGGTCTCCATCCCATCCTGAAAAAGGTAAACTTTACCATTATCCTCCCTAAAGAAGTGATCTTCCGTCAATTCAAATATCTCATAATCCAGTACAATTAACTTTTTATAGTATTTCTGATTAAACAAAAAACTGTCTCTTGAAAATGTCAGCTTTGTAGAACCCACTTCAGATCCTGCACTGAAAGTGGCGTATTTCAGGATATTATCAGGATTTACAAATGTATGAGTAGTACAGTCTTGTGCTTTGACATGATACATGAAAATTAATGTTAGGATTAAGCTATGAAGTGCATTCATGTTGTATATTTATGTATTCTAAATGTAAATATAAAGATAGATTTTGAAATAACTTGTAAGACAAACAAAAATATGTTGGTAAATCATTAATTTATTAGGTTAGTTCTTTGATTTTAGAAAGTCAATATAATTAATTTTTAATATTACATCTCAACAACTGACTTTGCCAATTTACCACAAAGTTGTGATGCTATCTTTTTCCTTCTAAAAAATGGAAAAATTATACTAGGTAATAAGGACTTATTGTCGAAATATTTTCATTTAAAATAATACAAATTAATTCACTTTATCTGAGAGAAAAAGACTAATTTTGATTGGGAATATTTTTTATTGTAAACCATGCAATTGAAGCTGCAAACGCTAAATTCCTACCATTTTTACTCCAAGATGTTAATAGGGTTGTCCCGAGGTTGTCCCGACCTTCTCCCGACGTTGTCCCGACGTTGACCCGACGTAGCTCCATAGGAACTCCAAGGGAACTACGTATGCGCTCCAATAGAACTCCATATCAACTCCATATCATCTGCGTTTATGACTAATTGCATATTTAACCTTATAAGTATATCTTTATAAGTGTTCTTCCACTGTATTTAAACCTAATTTCTAAGATAAGATCTGTCCGAGAGAGATATTACTAGTGTAGTTTAAATACAGAAATGTCTTATTTCTTTTATTAGGTAATGTCTAATACTCCATCTCCACCACGGATTTTGCCACTTTACCGCCAAGTTGTGGTGCTATCTTTTCCATTCGTACAGTAGCTGAAACGATACCAGGTAATTCTACCTTAAATCTTTGGATGATGTTAAAGACTACGGTTTCCAAAAGTTTTTGAGTTTTGGACATCTCTTCTTTGACGATGGTATATAGTTGTTCGTAATTGACCGTATCATGGATATCGTCATCTGATGAGTCAAACGATTTTAAAGTTACCTCTGCATCTATGATAAAGGTATTGCCAGCTTTGCGCTCTTCTTCATAAAATCCGTGGTAAGCATAAAATTCTGCTCCACTGATGGCTACTTTGGTTTTCATAAGTTGTTATATTTTAATGGAGGCAAAGATATAAGTTCTTCTGAGAAATTATGTCTAAATAAATTACAAGAGTATGACCTTTTTTATCCAAAATTTATTCAGGCTTTTGTCCATCACTTTAAATAAGTATATGCCTTGACTCAGGTTATCTATTGTCAATTCAGATACTCCTTTTCTTTGTAAAACCATGATGCCATTGGCATTAAATACTTCAATATCGACATTGACGTCTTTCGGAGATTTAAAATTTATGATACCAAAACTAGGATTTGGATATAATTGGAATGGTGGTTCTGATGTTGAATTTTCTGTATTGGAAAGTATTGCACCATCACAATTTTCGTCTATATCATTGTCTGCTATTTCAGTGGCTCCAGGGTTTATCTCTGCGTTTTGGTCGTCACAATCTTCTTCTATCGCATACCCATCTCCATCATTATCTAATCTACTGTTACAAGTATTCATTTGATAATTTGTTGATTTTGCTATTCTTACAAAATTATTTGGTGAAGAATTAGTATTTAAAAACAAAACCAAAAGTGAAGTGTCATCTAGAATTTGTGGCAGCCCATAAGTTTTTAGTCCACATGCTATAGGAAGATAAGTTTTAAAAAAATCATTGGTAACATAGTTTTGCCCTATATCATTCCTAAAACTACCATTTTTTTCTCCCGAAATACTGAATGAAACTATTTTTTGGTTGATTCCAGTAGGCGTCCAAGTTTCGCCACCATCATTTGTAATTAAGAATGAACCTTTGTTTGTAAGACAAACTCCTTTTTTTGAATTCACGAATTCGAATTCATACACATTGGGAGGTAAAGTAGTTAGTTTCCATGTATTTCCATTGTTAAAGGATGTGTAGATATAACTCGTATCTAAGCCAATCGGCTTTTCTTTAACCGCTCTAGCTATAATGGTATCCCCAGACACATATTTAAAATCAAGAATATCTTTGTCTAAGTTGTAATCTATTTTTTGCCATGTTATTCCAAAATCAGATGTTCGATAATAGTGTTTGTAATATCTTCCAGGAGATACCCAAGCAATACCACCATTATCTAAGGCTATATTATCAATCCAATGAGAATCATCGACTTTCAATTGCCATGTTTCTCCACCATCTCCAGTTATCATGACGCAATTTTTGCTTACTTGATAGTTTAGATTTGTTGTTCCCATGATACCTCTTTTCTCATCCCACATTTTCACGACCAATGCTTCTCGTGGTTCATTAAGATCAGATAAGATCGGTTGTTTGATCCATGTTTCACCATTATCGATGGACCTATATAAATTAGTACCTATTGTGTAAAATAGTACTTGATCTTTTACTTTGCAAAAACTATTGTAATTGGTATGTGGTATGGTGTCTGATAAAGCAAATGCATCATCTGGACAAACAGCTATATTGTTTTTTATTGTATATCCTTCAGGAAAACAACTATTCGTTACTTTGAGCGTCACAGTGTAACACCCTTTTTGCATATAGTAATGTGAAGGTGATTTTTCTGTAGATGTGCTTCCATCTCCAAAACTCCAGAAATATTCGTCTCCATAACTTGACGTATTTTCAAAAAACACCTCTTTGTCATTTACCAAGGTCGAATAACTTACTTTTGGTCTTATGCAGGCAAGATAGTCACAATCCACATCATAAGTATTAGCAATCCAGCTTGGTATAGGTTGTTCGTACAAAATCTCACCATTTAATTTTGCGCAAATAAATTTATGATTGTAAAATCCAAATCCATATTTTAAACCACCAATGCCAGTGACCCATTCTGACACAGTTTCATTTCTTTTTAATACAAATTTTGTGGCAGGGTCTCCATTTAACAGGTTGATGGGCAATTTTTCCATGAGCACATATTTGTTATATAATCCACTGTTTATGGTGTCACCTATCTGCATACCAAAATCATACAAAAGCTCATCTGCACTTTCGCATTTGTAATGACGATATACTTTATCACCATCTATGTAGTAATAATATTTTCTAGTAGTAAAGTTATCAATATATCTAATCACAACCTTACCTCCACATACCGTATCTGTGCCTTCAAAAGTCGACCCTAAAGCTCCCCAATCAAGCATATCCCCAACCCATATGGAACTCATAGATAGCCCCTTACGTGAAAATAAATCAAAGGTACTCTGACCAGAAACGAATTTTGGTAAGCAAATCATAAATAATGAAATGAAGATGAATGTAAATAAATTTTTCATAAAATAAATTTTAAAGATTAGTCAAATGCTCATTTTTCAATACAAAGCTAAACTATTGTTTTCACATTCTTCATTTTATTCTTAAAAAAAATATAAAATCCATCTTTAATTATCATAATGTCGCAATACATTCCAATAAATATAATCATCTTGTATCTACATTCTTAATACCAACCTTTATCTTTGCACTTTGTTAATTAACCCAACCCTATTGTATTTTATAAAATAATAAACAATTATAAAAAATGAGCCACGACATTAAAAAATCATCCAAAACAGATTTGTACGAATACCACGACTATTACAATATTGACGAACTACTGAGTGAAGATCATTTACTAGCTCGTGATGCTGTCCGTGAATGGGTAAAACAAGAAGTAAGCCCGATTATAGAAGACTATGCCAATAGAGCTGCATGTCCCGTCCATCTATTCAAAGGCCTTGCTGAAGTAGGTGCTTTTGGTCCTAGTCTTCCTGTCGAGTATGGCGGTGGTGGCATGGATGAGATCGCCTATGGTATCATCATGCAAGAGCTTGAGCGAGGAGACTCAGGGATTCGTTCTATGGCTTCTGTACAAGGGTCGCTAGTTATGTATCCGATCTATAAATATGGTAATGAAGAGCAAAGAAAAAAATATCTTCCTAAGCTAGGTAGTGGAGAATTTATCGGATGTTTCGGGTTGACAGAGCCAGATCATGGTTCTAATCCATCTGGTATGGTCACTAATATCAAAGATGATGGCGATGCCTACATACTGAATGGTGCTAAAATGTGGATCACAAACTCTCCTGTTGCAGACATAGCAGTAGTTTGGGCAAAAGATGAAGAAGGTATCATCCGTGGTATGATCGTAGAAAAAGACATGAAAGGTTTTTCAGCACCTGAGATTCATGGCAAATGGTCGCTACGTGCTTCAGTTACTGGCGAACTAGTTTTTGAAGATGTAAGAGTACCTAAAGCTAACATCCTTCCCAATGTCCAGGGACTTAAAGGACCACTAGGTTGTCTATCGAAAGCTAGATATGGTATAGCATGGGGCGCAGTAGGCGCTGCTTTAGATTGTTATGATTCGGCGCTTAGATACAGTAAAGAAAGAGAACAATTCGGCAAAAAGTTAGGACAGTTTCAGTTGACACAAAAGAAATTGGCAGAAATGATCACCGAAATAACGAAAGCACAGTTGTTAAGTTGGAGATTAGGTACCCTTGCCAATCAAGGTAAAGCCACTCCTGCACAAATATCTATGGCAAAACGAAATAATGTAGCTATGGCGCTGGATGTTGCACGCGAAGCACGTCAGATACATGGTGGTATGGGCATCACAGGAGAATATCCGATCATGAGACACATGGCAAATCTTGAGTCTGTTGTTACATATGAAGGTACACACGATATTCATTTATTAATCACGGGTATGGATGTGACAGGATTTAATGCTTTCGGTTAAGAAATGTAAATTGTTGAGTATATGGTTTCTTTATGGAGTCATATACTCAACGTTATTATTGGATGCTACATTTAATTTATAAAGTATCTTTTTTGAATTAAGATTTAAAAACTAACTATTTAAAGAGGAAACCCCTATGTTACATTAAGTAGTAAACTGCTCCATTTGTCAAATTTTTACATCTGACTATGACGAAAAGTCACTTGTTGTCTGTGACCTGTGTCTGCCCACATCGATTTATAAAATTGTTTAGTCATTTCAATATATCATGTCGCCTAGTCAGGGGTTAAATTGTG
>JBGSOH010000281.1:0-11450 GCA_041739205.1 Saprospiraceae bacterium | reverse complement strand
CCTCATGAAAAACTTTTGAAGTCTATTCATTTGATTGGGAAAAGTGTTTCTCCAATAGTTAATGGTTTAGTAATAGATTAGCGAATTGATGACCATCGGCACACAACAAAACCTATACGGCATTAAAACGTCGTTTAGCCAAAACGGGGTTTCATAAAGAAGAAAACAAAGATGGTTTTGCCCAAAGGAATTAAAGAGTATCCTTTTGGACGTCAAAATTGCCTTTTTGCCGGGCAAATATTGAAGTGAATCTAAGCTTAGCTCAAGTAAATCTAAGCTAAACTCAAGTAATCTAAGCTACGCTTAAGTTTTTCACATGTTTACCTCCCAAAGACCTGAACGGTCATTTCAGCAATATCAAACACAACGTAGTGCTACCAATCCTACATACACATAACAAAAGTGATATTGCAAGACTACTTTAAAGTACCTATTTTTGCCATTCGATGTTGATTAAGTTCTAATAAAAGTTGGCTTAGCTTTATAGACCTATTAGTAAGAATCATTTAGAATATTTATAATTGAGTCTACTCCTAAAAGTGTTTGACAAGAAAATAAGAAAATTACTACCTTCTACTACATTGATAATCAACGGTTTTCCTTTAGAGTGCAGGGTGAAAAACGGTTGATTATGACATTTTAAGTATTTTTGGAGTGCACTCAAAACTAACTGAGAAAGTCTAAAATCAATTAAAATTTAGGCAATTGAATAAAATATTATGAATAATTAAATCAATCATTCACGTATAATCCTATATTTGCCTTTACATAATGACATGGATGATTAAATGATTGGAGGATTGGAAATGGTGAACGTATAAAATTCTGTGTATAAATGTATAAAAAACGTTTAATAACGAATCTCATCAACAAACTTTCGTATTTTTATATTAATTACTTGCCACCTTCAAGATTTGGTGAGATATGAGCGATAAATCCAAGAGTTATGAGCATTTTATTAAAATGGAGTTGTGCAAAGCGGAAAGTGCATCAGCTTAAAATGATAGCTTAAAAACATTAAGAGATAAAAAATAGAACAAATGAAGTCTACCTGTTACAATTTAATTTTTATACTTGTAACGCTCACAAGTTGTTCAAATGCATCCCAACCAAACGAACTAATTCCAGCAAACGAAACTTTTAAATTTCAATCTAAACAAGTTGGAGAAGAAAGAACTATTAATATTTGGACACCAGCAAACTACAAAACAAATATTGATCCATTGCCTGTAATATATGTGGCAGACAGTGGGATAAAAGAAGATTTTCCTCACATATCAAATGCATTGATTAAACTGGTAAAAGAAAAAAAAATAAAATCTTTAATTTCCGTCGAAATTAAAAACACACAAAGAAGAAGAGATTTGACAGGTTTTACCGAATTAGAAAAAGACAAGGAAATCGCACCAATTGTTGGAAGTTCAGAAAAATTTATAGCATTTATTAAAGACGAACTTTTCATTGAAATTGAGAAAAGATACCAAACCACATCTGAAAAAAGTATTCTTGGCGAATCTTTATCAGGACTTTTTGTGACGGAAACATTTTTATTAACACCAGAAATGTTTGACAGTTATATGGCTTTAGACCCTTCGCTGTGGTGGAATATGCAATATTTAGTAAGAATTGTAAAAGAGCATTTAGCAAAATTTCCATCACCGGAAAAGCGAATTTGGCTTGCAGGTTCAAACGTAGGCGATGTTGCACCATCCACAAAAGAATCAGCTGACATTTTAAAAGCATATAACCGCGCGAACTTGCAATGGAGATTTTCAGATGAACCAAAAGAAAAACATACAACAACATTTATAGCAACCAAAGAAAAAGCAATAATTTGAACATTAAACAAAACGGAATAAAAGCCGAACGCACAACATCAGTTTTCATCATGGGGATCTCAGAGCTATTTGGAAAATATGCTGATGTAATTAAATTTTGGTTATATTTGTTCATTCCCTGCTAATTGTTGTCATAGAACAACCCTAAAAAACAAAACCGATAACGTTAACAAATAGACAAAATGACAGTACCATTAATAATAACATTTTGTATTTTACTTATACTTGCTTATGTTTTTGACATAACTTCTTCAAAAACAAAAATACCGTCTGTTATTTTACTCTTAATTTTAGGGTGGGTTGTCGGAGAATCAGCAAGTTATTTTAAAATACCTATTCCTGATTTATCATCTAATTTGCCTGTTTTAGGGACGTTTGGATTAATACTAATCGTTTTAGAAGGTTCTTTAGAGTTAGAACTCAATAAATCAAAACTTTCCTTTGTGGGGAAAACATCACTAATAGCATTTCTGCCGATGATCTTATTTAGTTTTGGGCTAGCTTTTGCTTTCCAATATTATGGCAATACAACATTTAAAATTGGTCTTGCAAACGCAATCCCATTTGCAATAGTTAGCAGTGCCATTGCTATTCCAAGTGCCCAAAATTTATCATCAAAGAATAAGGAATTTATCACTTACGAAAGTAGCCTATCGGATATATTTGGCGTAATTTTCTTCAACTTTATTACACTGAATGATAATATTGGAACAAAGTCATTCGGATATTTTATTATAGAACTTTTTCTAATACTAATCATTTCTTTTATTTCAACAATCGGGCTTGCTTTCCTTTTGAGTAAAATTAAACATCATGTTAAATTTGTTCCCATAATATTGATGATTGTTTTGATTTATACCATTTCCAAAATCTATCATTTGCCCGCATTAATATTTATTCTATTATTTGGACTCTTCCTTGGTAATCTTGATGAAATTAAACATAATAAGTTTATCCAGCTACTTCAACCAGAAATTCTTAACAAGGAAGTACATAAATTTAAAGAACTGACTACTGAAATTGCTTTTCTGATTCGTTCCCTCTTCTTTTTACTATTTGGATTTTTGATAAAAGTTAGTGAGCTATTAAATTCAGAAACAATTGTTTGGGCCATAGGTATTACTTTTGGAATATTTGTTTTTCGATATATCTTTTTAAAAATTTTCAAGCAAACAATAAAACCACTCGTTTTCATTGGTCCTCGTGGACTCATAACAATTTTACTTTTTCTAGCAATTCCTGTTACACAAACTGTTGCTTTGTCCAATAATTCTCTTGTGATACAAGTGATCATATTAACTGCGCTAGTTATGATGTTTGGTCTCATGATTACAAAAAGGGAAATTGACTCAAATAAATCAACATAAACCTTAATAATGGATCATATAATTTTTACATGGGGAACTTATTCTTTGACTTTTAGGATGGTTATTTCAGTAATAATTATGTTTTTTTTAGTCAAGGTATCATTATTCTTTGTTAAATTTTTGCTTGAAAAAAGGATTAAAAATTCTGTAAATGAGCATGATAGATTACTCTCTATTTTCCAATTGATCAGATACTTTGTGTGGATCCTGGCTTTCGGAGTAATGTGTGATCAGCTTGGTATCAAATTAACTTTTCTCCTTGCTGGATCGGCAGCATTGTTAGTAGGCTTAGGCCTCGGCCTTCAGCAGACCTTCAATGATATAATATCTGGTATCATCATACTAGCTGAGGGATCTCTGAAAAAAAATGACGTAGTAGAAGTCGATAATTTAATAGGTAAGGTAAACGAGATAAATTTGAGAACATCAGAAATTGTCACCAGAGATGGGATATTTATTTTGGTTCCAAATCATAAACTTATAAATGAAAATGTAATCAACTGGTCACATCATTCAAGAGCTACTAGGTTTAGAGTAAATGTGGGCGTTGCTTATGATTCTAATGTAGATTTAGTACGCAGAATATTACGGGAATGTATAGAAAATGAAAAGCATGTCATCATAGATGATCCAGAAAAATTTACAATTAATGTACGGATTATAAACTTTGGAGATAATTCCATAGACTTCGAAATCCTATTTTGGAGTAATGAGATATTTCATATCGAACAAGTCAAGAGTAATTTAAGGTTTAGAATCCTGCAAACTTTTAAAGAAAACGATATTTCAATCCCATTTCCACAGAGAGATATACATTTTAAAAATAATACAAACTTATAAAATATGAGTCACGGTAAAAAATTAAATGAGTTAGCAGCCACTGCCATTTGCGGGAACGATATCACTTCGTCATGCCTTTATGTATCAGCACTCTCTATTGCTTACGCAGGCCAATATGCTTGGATTTCTTTGTTGATAGTCTCAGGAGTTTTATTCCTGTTCAGAAAAATCTATAGTGAAGCCGTAGGCGCATTGCCACTTAATGGAGGAGCTTACAATATATTGCTGAATACTACTTCAAAAAATAGTGCTTCCATTGCTGCATGTTTGACCATACTTTCTTATATGGCCACAGCAGTAATTTCAGCTAGTGAGGCTATGCATTATCTACATCATTTGGTCGATAGTATTCCTGTTTTCTGGAGTAAGGCAGTTTTGCTATTTTTATTTATGCTTTTAATCATGATGGGTATAAAAGAATCGGCAGGTGTAGCTATTTTTATTTTTATTCTCCATCTTTCATCTATGATATTGCTTATTTTGATTTGTTTATTTTTCCTGTTCAATCATGGTGCTTCTACATTGGTTATGAACTTTAGTGAACCAGTCAAAGGAAGTATTCCTATTGCACTTTTTCTAGGATTTAGTACCGCCATGTTGGGTATTTCGGGTTTTGAGAGCTCGGCAAACTTCGTAGAAGAACAAGAAGATGGCGTTTTCCGAAAAACCCTTCGAAACATGTGGTTGGCAGTCAGTATCATCAATCCTTTGATGGCATTGGCGATTATTGTAGTATTACCACTAGCTACTGTTGGGGAGCATAAAGAGTCTTTGCTTTCTTATCTAGGCAATGAAGCAGGAGGTAGTTGGCTTGCTATTTTGATTTCTATAGACGCGGTGATGGTATTATGTGGAGCTGTCCTTACATCATTCATAGGTGTGACGGGACTGATGAAGAGAATGGCTTTGGATAGAATATTGCCTCAATTTTTACTCAAAGAAAATAAAAATGGTAGCTCGTATCGAATCTTGATATTATTCTTTGGCCTATGTCTCTCTGTACTCTTTATTACGGAAGGTGCGCTAGGTCCACTTGCAGGCGTATATACTATTTCGTTTCTCCTAGTGATGGCATACTTTGGTTATGGAAATTTATTATTAAAAATAAAGCGCAGCAAATTGCCACGACCCGATATCGCACAACCATATGCTGTCGTCTTAGCTATCTTAGCCGTCGTCGTAGCCATATATGGAAATGTAAAGCTGCATCCTGAGTATTTGGTAGTGTTTTTACAGTATTTTATTCCTACTTTGCTGCTGATAGTGCTCTTACTAAATAGAAAATTTATTCTCCAGTATATTTTATTGGTTGTCCAAAGTATTTTTGAATCTTTACAAGAACAGGCTAGAAAATTGGAATTTTTAATTACTAGAAAAATAAATAAAATGTCTCACCAAGAATTTGTTTATTTCTCAAAAGGAGAAGATATTTCTGGTTTAAATGTTGCGATCCAGTATGTACAAAATAATGAGATCACAAAGAAATTGAAGATTGTGACAGTCTTGCGTGAGAATAAAATTATCGAACAAAAATTTATTGATGACATTGATGCTTTAGATCGAGCTTATCCTGAGATTGATGTCGATTTTGTACAAGTAGTAGGTGTTTTCGGTCCTGATTTGATCAATGAATTATCAAGCAGATGGAAAGTTCCGACAAATTTTATGTTTATTAGTTCCCCAGGAAATAAGTTTCCATACAAAATTTCAGATTTGAACGGTGTTAGATTAATAATGTAAAATCGTCAAATGATAAAAAAATGGTAATTATTCAGCTATAACCCCAAAGGGGTAAAATATTAATAACGACGGATGTACATCCGTGGCAAAAATGGAAAACTAACTTAATTTTGGCGCTATTTTTGCCTATAAGTTGCAAAAATTGTGACAAAATTGTAGTGAAATAGTAAACACCTGAATAGTTACAAAAAATGATACATAAAGTTAAGCCGTCTATGGCAGGACACAGCATTGGCCATTGGATAAGTGACGTACTAATGACCATTTTCTTTTTGCTTATTGGTTTGGAATTAGAGTATGTTTAAATTTTTATTGCCTTAGAAAAATTTTAAACATACTCTTAGAAAAAAATAAACCAAGGCTAACTTTCAAAATTTAAAGGAACTCTATTGTCAATCTTTGGAGCTTTGGTTGGAATATTTGTACCAGCAGGAATGTTTTTACAATGCAATTTTGGAACGGCAACACAATCGGGTGCAGATATTCCAATGGCAACAGACATTGTTTTAGCTTTGGGTATGTTATCGTTGTCAAGTAACAGTGTTCCTACTTCGCTAAAAGTGTTTTTAGCAGCATGGGCAGTTATTGACGACTTGGGAGTAATTATTATTGCTTTTGCTAGCGCAAGTTTGCAACTTGTGCCTCTCTCGTATTTTGGTAAGGATTTTGAAAGCATTTATTTGAAATTAAAAATTAAATTAAGCAAAAGTGAGTACTAAGTATAAGTTTTTAGATTATGAAGGAATATATTTTGTAAGTTTTGCTACAGTATCTTGGGTAGATGTTTTTACTAGACCGATTTATAACGATATATTCATCGAAAGCGTCAGATATTGTCAACAAAACAAAGGATTAAACTTGCATGCTTGGTGCTTGATGAGTAATCATGTACATTTAGTATTTTCTAGATCAGGTCAATACAACCATTCAGATATATTACGAGATCTTAAAAAATTCACTTCTAAAAAAATCGTTGAAGCAATAGAAAAAAATCCAACTGAAAGTAGAAAAGAATGGATGATGAGCATTTTTAGAAACGCTGGGCAAAACAAAAGCAACAATAAGGAATATCAATTTTGGCAACAAGACAACCATCCTATTGAACTTTTTAGCCCTTTAGTTACTTTTCAAAAAATAGATTATATACATAATAATCCAGTAGTCTCAGCAATTGTTAGTGAAGCTGACCATTATTTACATAGTAGTGCCAGAGATTATTTAGGTATAAAAGGGGTCTTGGATGTTGAAATATTAGAAAGGCCTATGAGTCTGGAAGGTTATGTTTTTAATAATTAATGGCTGTAGATTATTATAGGCACAAGTTACAAACTTGCGCCAGCCAGGGCATGGAGAGCTCTTTTGAACCCTGCCCTCCCACTTTCGCAGTTCCTTCCCTCGAAGCACTAATGTACTTCACTTTTCGAGATCGGTCAGTCATGGTAGCAAAGCCAGTTGTGAAAAACGAAATTTATTTATTTAACGTAGAGCGTTACAAGTTACCACCAAAGCGTCACAAGTATGGAGATATCGTCAGTTGTCTTGACTATTCCTTAGTGCCTTTGCAAGTTGATTATAAAGACATTTGGAGTACTTTTCAAGCGTGTAAGCCTTTGAATAAGCCAACGCAATAAATTTTGTTCAATATTAAGTACACCTTCCCTTACCCAACATCAGATGGAAACCAAGGAAGAAGACTTTTCATAGGTTGACTTATAAAACTCACCAAATGGACATCGTCTACCAAAGGTAAGTAGTGTGATCATCTGACCTTCTTTGTAACAAGGGCAGGTTTTATGAGCAAAAGGGCATATATCTATTTTATATACAGATTTTATATATCACCTTAATGAAATTAAAATGGGTTTACCTAAATTGAGAAGAAAATGATGGACTTAGGTAATGGTGAATAGTGGCTAACCACTATATATCAGAATAAATACTTAGTTTAATTTTGCAACGTTATTTCACACTATTTTAGCATGGCTTAATTTTCTTAAATCAAAAAATAATTATCGATATGCGTAAATTTCTATTTCCAATATTAGTTGTTTTAATTTTTATTACAAACATATCAGCTCAAAACAATGTAGGCATAGGTACAGCTACGCCTCATCCGAGTGCTGCATTAGACATATCTGATAGCAACAAGGGTTTATTGATTCCACGTGTCAATTTTGCCAATCGTCCGACAGATCCCGCCACAGGTCTATTGATTTATCAAATAGATGTTGAACCTGGTTTTTATTATTTTAATGGTAATACTTGGAAATACCTACCTCAGGATTTACTAAGTGGTAATGGCAGTTTGGGTCAATTGGGCTATTGGACAAGCAGTAATAATATATCTGGTTCCAACCAGCTTTTTTGGGATACGATAGCAACTAAATTGCGCATCGGTCTTGATACAGAGGGAGTAAATAAATTAAATGTTGCAGGTACTGGCGGTGCAAAAATATCTTCTGATAACCCTGGCACTGGTAACTCAGACTGGATAGCTTTAAATGTAGGTAGTGCTGACCCTAGTAAAGACAGGCTGGTGGCAGGTTTATTCAATGGAGTACCTGCCATTGCTGGGCACAATGCTGAACTAAGTGTTTTCAAGCCTTTATCAATCAGCCCATTGGGCGGTCTTGCCGTTGGCGGTACTGAAGTTGATCCGAGTGCCATATTGGATATTAGAAGCGAGGGCAACAATCAGGGTGTTTTATTGCCTAGGCTCACTAAGCTGCAACGGGACGCCATTATGAACCCGGCACAGGGGTTGATCACCTATCAAACAGACATTGATTCTGGCTTTTACTTTTACAAGGGTAATGGCTGGAAAAACCTTTCTCTAGGGATTACTGGAGATACCGGCAGTGTGGGAAGGGTAGCGTTTTGGACAGGCCCCGATAAAATAGGCAGTTATGATAAATTTTATTGGAATACAAATAGCAAACAATTGGGCATTGGCACACAAACCACAACAGCCCCATTAACATTGAGTTCAAATAATAATGGTTCTGGTTCATTGGAATGGATTGCTGCAAGCATGGGTGCGCAATCTGGAGACCGAGTAGTTATGGGTTTGCTTAATGGGCAGGCCACCATTGGCGCTCATAACAACGCACTAACTGCTTGGGCAAAATTAGTCATCAATCCAGTGGGCGGAGTTAATTTTGGAGGACTTGCAGGAACTGGCAACCGCCTACTAGCTGTAGCACCCAATGGTGATCTTGCCGTGGCGCCTATCAGCCCAGGTTATATCCCGCGTATAGATAATGATAACAATGTGGTCAATTCTGTCATCCTAAATAATGCGTTAGGCGTGGGCATAAACACCACACCTTCACTGCAGTATCTGGTGTCGGCAGCAAAAACACAGTTGCTTGCGGATGGCGATGGACAGCATGTGATTTATGGTTTTAGAAACAGAAACGTTCAGAATGACGGAATTAATTACGGGGATGTAAATTCAAATAACGCTATCACCGGCTTTAATTATTGGGGGGATAAGTATAGTTTCGGAACTGCAGGCTTTAGCTTTAACGACTTTACCAGAACAGGTGGCAATATAGGCGCCAGTAACCTTGGTACTTACTGGGGCAGTGCTGGCTATAGAAGTAGCGCATCTTTGAACTATGGCTTGTATGCTACTTCTGCGCTTGAAGTTGGTGCTGGACGATCAAGTAATGTAGTAGCCGCAAAAGGTATTGGTGGTGGTTTTGTAGGAGATTTAATGGGGGCATGGTTTAAAGGTGACGTAATGGGAACTATCAGCGAAGGTAAATTATTTGCCAGCTACAATGTAGGTAATTCCATAACTGATGGAAAAAATATAGAATTAGTTACCACAGCCGAAGGAAAAAAAATACCTACTTATAGTGTAGGGAGTGTGAGTGCGGCAAAAATTTACAACGATGGTATCGGACAATTAGCCAATGGTAAAGCAAGGGTCGATTTTGATGAAGCCTTCTTAGCAACATTGGCAAAAGATACTAAACCTACAATAACCATTTCACCTGTAGGTGGCTGGGCAAATATTTACATTGCTACAATAGATGATACTGGATTTGATGTCGTAGAAGCGTACAATGGTAGCTCTAATATTAAATTTAATTTCATAGCTGTTGGTAATAAATTAGACTTAAATGCAATCCCCGTTTCGGAAGAAGTTTTACATAAAGACTTTTCTATAAACCTACAAGATGTATTATTTAATGAAGGTAATACACGAGAGAATGCAAAACCAATGTGGTGGGATGGCACAAAGTTTCATTACACTGTCCCACCGCTAAATTTCACCGAAATAGAAGCCCAACGTACAAAGCAAGCATTAATAGAACAAGAAAAAACGAAGGCAAGGCAATTGGAAGTAAAGAAGGAGTAATTGGTTCACGTAAAACAGTGCTAATAGTTTAGGTAAAAGAGATAGCGTTTGAAATGTATCTGTAGGGACTTATCTTTTCCCATTGGGTCATAATTACCTTTTATAAAATTTTAAGGTCAAATAAAAGCCACTTAATTTTTCAAACCATTTTTCATCAGACAAAAATAAATGACGCTTAGAAAGCACCTAAAGGCGTCATTTATTCCTAACTTTGGAATCAAAATGGCGGTTTTTGGACAAACTGAGGTTATCGGTTATTTTGCGAACATTTATATAAACGACAAAACATGGACAAAATTAAGGATATGGCTTTTTGAAGTGAAATTGTGCTTTAAAAGAAAATTGCTAGAAGAGCTGCCGGACGTCTTGAAGCAACAAAGGAAAATTTTGATCGCATCGAAGTTTGGTGTTCATTCCAATCTATTCTTTTAGCTGCAGGAAGTGTTTCCAAAATTCTTTCGTCGCCTGACAAAAAATATAAACTGCGCGGAGAAAGATTACGGCAAATGCTTAAAATAGAAAATGACAATGTTTTATTAGATCGTAAATTTTGTAATTAATTGGCACAACATAACCGATCAAATTGAAGAATGGAATGGCGTTACATAAGCCAAAAAGAAAAAGAAGCATTTAGATCTTTAATGACAAACTTAGAAAGCCCATCTAAGAAGATGGTTGGTATATTAGAAATCGAAATTAAAGATGAAATCAAAATTTAAATTAATGAATTGGTTAAATTGGTAAAAATGATCAACAAGAAATAACAATATACATCATGCAATACTCGCCATTGCTTCCTACAGTATATGTACCGATCGTTATCTTGAAAACAAGATAAATAAATAGTTTGCCCCAAAAAATTAAAAAGAATAATATCCGTAATTTAAGCTTAATTACAAATGAAATTTGTTTTGTGAGGAAAGGAGTCGTGCTGTATTATGTTTAATATTGGAATGATAAGAAATCAAAGCCTAAGGCTCATTTGAAAGCTGATGATGATTTTATATTCAAATGCTAAGATATTTGGAAAATCCGAAGGTGTGTCGTAGCTTTGTTGTAGAAATAAGTAAGTTACAAGTAACCGTATGACAACAGATAACGAACATGTCTTGGATGTTGAAATATTAGAAAGGCCTATGAGTCTGGAAGGTTATGTTTTTAATAATTAATGGCTGTAGATTATTATAGGCACAAGTTACAAACTTGCGCCAGCCAGGGTAAAATTGAAAACCTGATGTAACAATGGCTATGATGATAGATTCGCTATCGCTTCATCCTTCATATAGCCAAACCGTT
>JBGSOH010000245.1:0-1515 GCA_041739205.1 Saprospiraceae bacterium | reverse complement strand
TTTGGATTATAAAATCGCTCGTACTTGGATAGGTTGTTACAGTCAGCGAAAGTCTGGTGAAATTTATCATCAAACAATAGACGAAAGAATTCACATCGTCACGGCTATCGGTGGCAAAGGAATGACCGGAAGCCTAGGTTGGGCAGAAGAACATATCAATAAAATATTCTAATGGCAAATACACTTCGATTCTCTTTGAGTTTTGTATTTATCTTGTTTTGTTCGACCATAACTATTGGACAGTTTTCTAAAGAGTGGTCGTATGTACATGGTGCAACAGATGAGACTTTGCTTTCATTTGTCATTCCTGATTTTTCTAAAGCTGAGAAAGTAAATTTGCCACATAGATTGACCTTACCCAATAGTGTGTTTTGGTATCATAAAAAAGTAAAAACCAAGTCAAATACCATCATAAAAATAAACGCAGATGATGGTGTACAAGTGTGGGTAAATCATGAGAGAATCAAACCAAATAAAGATGGCTACTTTCCATTCCAAACCACAAACGACAGTGCAGAAATCATCATTCGTGTATTGAACAATGCGGTTGCAGGTGGATTGCGAAGTGTAGAAATATTTGATGGTAAAGATGTAAATATTCAAAAAAATATCAACCAAACAGAAATTCCATCAAGCATCACACCATTAATGTCTAAGGAAAAAAATATCCATCCGGAAAAAGAAGAGGTATCCTTTTCATTTTGGGGAGATAGTCAAGGAGGATGGAGTACTTTTAGTGTTTTTGCGCAGAAAATGGCTGGTTTTGATGATGATTTTAGCCTTGGTTTGGGTGATTTGGTGGCAGATGGAAGTCGGAATTCAGAGTGGACTTCATTGAGAAACGCCATCGAACCACTACAGAAAAAAATGACATTGTTTTTTATTCCGGGCAATCATGATTATGACGGTTACTACGATGACTTGATTCCCCAAAACTATCTTCAACACATCACAGGGCAAAAATCTGGCAAAACTTATTATGACTTTTATGTAGGGAAAGCTGCTTTTATAACCTTAGATTCTAATTGCAATTTTCCATTGTCCATAGACGACGAACAACAAAAATGGATGCTACAAACCATGTTGTCTAGTAAATGGAAGGAAGCAGATTGGCGATTTATAGTCATTCATCAACCACCATATGGACAAGGTTGGGATGGTTATGAAGGTGATCAATTTATTCGTTCACTTATTGATACATTGACTAATCTATATCAAATAGATTTTGTATTCAGTGGTCATACACACGATTATGAACGACTGACCAAAAAGTATGGAGACCATTCCACCACATTCATTATTTCAGGTGGTGCAGGTGGCTGCATCGAACCCAAGGAAACTAATCCGTTACCCAAAATGGATCGACTCATTAAACAGCATCATTTCGGGAGGATGATGCTACAAAGAAACAAAGCAATGATGTACATTTACGACATCAACGGAGATATTTTAGATCAATTAACCATTCACAAATCCAACAAATGAACCGATATTTTTTATTCTTCTTTTTGTGTG
>JBGSOH010000238.1:0-3265 GCA_041739205.1 Saprospiraceae bacterium | reverse complement strand
TATTAAATATATTATAAAATATAATATATGATTATTGCTTATTTTTGTTTTTTTTTAGGGATTAGATTCGTCGTAATATTGTAACATGAAAGAAACGCAGAAGCTAAAGAGCTTCTAAGATAAAGAATAATCATTGAGTTTTGAGTTATAAATAAATGTCGTCGGAAGGGGTGAGATCCTGACTGGCAAATGTGTTTAGGATATGTTTATGGGATTATAATTTGTAAATGGTCGCTGGGGGGCGACCATTTTTTTTGCCCCTATATGATGAGATTACAAGAAACTTCTAATAAAGCTAAAGAGATTTTTCACAACGTATAGATACCTTGGCCAAGATCACAAATTTATTTTGTTTCATTTTTTATTGAAAGAGAATTTCTTCTAGTTGTAAATCACAAAATAGTTCTAAGATTTTTCAAAATGTGCTAAACAATCATAGTTTTTAACCATGATTGTCTAGCTAAGTTACTTTTTTTTATGCCATTCCAGTAGGCGCAAAGTTCATTGGTGGCATCATACCTGCTTCTGGGTCTTCGATATTGCCAAACTGTGTTTCATATCTTTTAATATTGTCCTGCAAAGCTTTCATAAGCCTTTTGGCATGTTGAGGTGTCAGGATGATTCTTGATTTTACCTTAGCCTTTGGTACATTAGGTACTAGTCTGATGAAGTCAACTATAAACTCTGAATGAGAATGAGATATGATAGCGAGATTAGAGTAAACGCCTTCTGCCACTTCTTCAGATAATTCTATGTTGATTTGATTTTGGTTGTTTTCAGCCATTATTATTTATTTTAGATGATGCAAAATTAGGTATTTATGTTTACATCGTTAAACTATAAGGACCATTTAATTAAAATTGTCCTAAACTTACTCAATATTTTTTTTATCAAATACTTATTAACGAGCATTTTGATGATCAAAGATCCTTAATTACCATGTTTTAAAAATACTTTTTTATCTTTGCCATATTATATATTAAAATTAAAATTCAAACAAATATGGCTTTCAGTAAAATCAAAGTGGCCAACCCTGTAGTAGAGTTGGACGGTGATGAAATGACACGCATCATCTGGAAATTTATCAAAGACAAACTTATTCTTCCTTACCTCGATATCGATCTGAAATACTATGATCTTGGTATGGAATATAGAGACGAGACCGACGATCAAGTAACCATAGATGCTGCTAATGCTATCAAACAATATGGCGTAGGTATAAAATGTGCTACCATTACACCTGATGAAGCACGTGTAGAAGAGTTCAAGCTGAAGCAAATGTGGAAGTCACCAAATGGGACTATACGAAACATCCTTGATGGAACTGTATTCCGTGAGCCGATCGTCATGAGCAATGTACCTAGATTGGTTACAAACTGGACATCGCCTATCATCATAGGTCGTCATGCATTCGGAGATCAATACAGAGCGACAGACACTGTGACCAAAGGCAAAGGCAAGTTAACGATGACCTTTACAGCAGAAGATGGTACAGAAACTAGTTGGACGGTCTATGATTTCAAAGGAGATGGTGTTGCAATGTGTATGTACAATACGGATGAGTCTATCAAAGGATTTGCACATTCATGTTTTAATATGGCGCTTACCAAAAAATGGCCGTTATACCTTTCTACAAAAAACACCATCTTAAAAAAATATGATGGTAGATTCAAAGATATTTTCCAAGAGATATACGAAAACGATTATAAGTCGCAATTTGAAGCAGCTGGTATCGTATATGAACATAGATTGATCGACGACATGGTAGCGAGTGCGTTAAAATGGAGCGGAAGTTTCGTTTGGGCATGCAAAAACTATGATGGTGATGTACAATCAGATACGGTAGCACAAGGTTTTGGTTCCCTAGGATTGATGACTTCTGTATTGATCACGCCAGATGGGAGCACAATGGAATCGGAAGCGGCACATGGTACAGTGACAAGACATTACAGAGACCATCAAGCAGGAAAACCTACATCAACCAACCCGATAGCATCTATCTATGCATGGACACGTGGACTAGCATTCAGAGGTAAATTGGATGGCAATCAAGAGTTGATCAGATTTGCAGAAGCTCTTGAAGAAGTATGTGTAGAGACTGTAGAAAGTGGCAAAATGACCAAGGATCTAGCAGTCATTATACACGGCAATAAAGTGGCACATGGTGAGCACTATTTATATACTGAGGAATTTTTGGAAGCATTGGACCAAGGTTTGAAGGCGAAGCTTAACATTGGTTAAAATCCTTGAATCTAATTCGAAGATTATAAGACAGAATAATTGGGAAATTATTTCTTTCTACTAAATTGATAATCAACGGTTTCCCTTTAGGGCAAAGGGTAGAAAACAGTTGATTATCATATTTTGTGTGTTTTCGGAGTAGATTTGTCTTTTTAAAACAAATATTCTGGCCAGTTGGGCTGTTTTTTAATGAGCAGAATTTTTAAACTTTTTATCCTAGTTTTTTATCATGCAAACTAAAATATCGTTCAACTGGCCAAACTTTAAAGTGACACCTGAGTGGACACTTTTTTTGGATAGAGATGGCGTCATTAATCGAAGGATACCTGATGAATACATCTCAAAATGGGAAGATTTTAAATTTTTACCTGGAGTATTGGATGCTTTGGGTGTTTTTTCACAATATTTCACAAGGATTTTTATTGTCACCAACCAAGCAGGTATCGAGAAAGGTATCATGAGTCATGAAGACCTGAAGTCCATCCACGACCAAATGATGGAATACATCATATATCATGGTGGCAGAATAGATGAGATTTATTATTGTCCATTTACAAGTGCTCTAGATCCGCTATGCAGAAAACCTAATCCTGGCATGGGCATCGAAGCAAAAAAAGACTATCCCGAAATCAACTTTACAAAAAGCTTAATGATAGGGGACTCCGATAGTGATATAGCATTTGGCAATAATCTTGGAATGAAGACCATTTTGGTGGGAAATAAGAAGGATAATAGTTTTTTATTACCCAATAGTATTCCTGATTGTAAGCTAGATTCGTTGACAGATGTGACTTTGTATTTGGAAAGTTTATAATGGTAAATACATAGATTTAGATAGTAGAAGATTATATTATGGTAGTTTAAAGCCAAATTACAACTATGATTTAAGCTTTATAATTTCAGTATCAATAATGGCATTAATTTTTGATTCGTCATTAGGAAGTTTTTTTATAAAATTCCAGAAAGTTGAAAAATCGTTATATAATGTTAAGAGTTCTTTTAGTTTAAAATAGTATTTTGTGTA
>JBGSOH010000223.1:0-2930 GCA_041739205.1 Saprospiraceae bacterium | reverse complement strand
GTTTAGTGAATGATCGTAAGTCATTGTCTTCTTTGGAGTTTTCTATTATATATATAGGAGAGCATCATAATGAAGATAATTTCTGCCCACAGTGGTAAAGTAGCCAATGTAGCCAAAGCTTCCAGCTTTGGAGAATATTACTCAAACTCTAACTTTGGAAAGCTTATAAAGTCGAGACTATCTTTTAAAAAACGTTTTGTTATCAAAGACTAAGTCGTGGGAAATCAAAACCCTAAATTATCAATGTTGGAAATTCCTTTTTAGCATTGAATAAATGACTGTATCAAGATATTGGCCATCCCAAAATACATTTTCTTTGATATGGGCTTCTTTGACAAATCCGTTTTTGATCAATACCCGTTCTGATGCTATATTATCAGGATCTATGATGGCTTCTAAAGAATGAAAGCCTATAT
Organism: Saprospiraceae bacterium; assembly: GCA_041739205.1. Lineage (GTDB taxonomy): Bacteria > Bacteroidota > Bacteroidia > Chitinophagales > Saprospiraceae > OLB9. The sequence continues at coordinate 2,514 of JBGSOH010000223.1, read as the reverse complement.
TTTCAAAAGCATAGGTTAACACTGTTTGAATAGCTTCAGAAATAATTCCTTTATTGTGATACTCAGGAAGTAGTATGTATCCTAGTTCTCCTCGGTGATCTTCTTTGGATATACGATAGATTCCAATGATTCCAATAAGTTTGGAAGAACCTTTTAACGTTAAAGCCCAATTGATACCATCACTTTTTGCTATGGTTTCTTTGACTATTTTGATATGGTCCAATGCATCTTTTAGATCCTTTGCCAATGGTCTAGGAATATATTTCATTATTTCCTTGTCACTTCTCAACGCAAAGACTTCGTGTACATCATCGTCATGCAATGACCTATAGTCAAGTCTTTCAGAATTCATATTCGGGAAAGGACTAAATTCTAAGTTAAGCATCATTCGGTCTATTTTTCTTTTTGAAAATAAGATGCAGCTTCATAAGTAGAACCACCGTCATCACCCTGAGTGACAGAGTAGGTGAAACCAGGCGCAATGGCATAAGCACCATATTCTCCTTGCTTATTTAGAGCTATAAAACCCACTTGAAATCCTTTTGCTTTTTCTGGATTTATTTGGATTAGTCTTTCTATGGCTTTTTTACATGCTTCCGTCGGACTATGCCCATTACGCATAAATTCTACCACAAGGTGTGTCCCACAGATTCGTATGACTTCTTCACCTTGTCCAGATGATGTAGCTGCCCCAATTTCATTATCTACATAAAGTCCTGCTCCTATAATAGGTGAGTCTCCTACACGTCCATGCATCTTGAATCCCATGCCGCTTGTGGTGCACGAACCGGATAGATTCTTATTTACGTCAAGTGCCAGAATACCCATGGTGTCATGATTGAACGAACCATCTTCTAGTTTGCTAGGGGCTGCTTGGTGATTAGTATCAATGGTGTTTTGTGTTCTTTCAATATTTATTTGTGGTTTATACTCCGATTTTTCCAACCATGATTTATATTCCTTTTCTGCATTATCCGAAAGTTCATCAGAAGCTGATTCAAATCCATTTTCTATGGCAAATTTATAGGCGCCTTCACCAACAAGCATGACATGTGGTGTAGTTTCCATTATTTTCCGAGCTACACTTATTGGATTCTTTATCCTTTGTAGAAATGCCACTGAACCACAATTGTATTTATCATCCATAATGGAAGCGTCGAGTGTTACTTTTCCATCTCTGTCAGGATTTCCACCTAGTCCGACACAACAATTAATACTATTTTCAATAATATTGGCACCTTTTTCGACAGCATCTATTGCTTTACCTTGGTTTTTTAATATCTCCCAAGCTTCCTTATTGACGGAGTCTAGGCTATCCCAAGTAGAAATTACTACTGGAGCCAAAGGTGATTTTTGTTTCAAATTATCTCCACATGAAGACAATAAAGAAACTGCTGGTAAAAGTGCTGCACCTTGGATAATAAATTTTCTACGAGATGATGGCGTCATATATGAAACAATAAATGAGCATCAAAACTAATGTAAATTCTCTTTAGTTTCTCTATTAAGATGATTTTAATTTTATAATTCTAATTATGAGTTCAAAATATATCCATCGCAACATTAAGTGATATCATCCTGTTTTCATATATTTGCACCCTAAATTGAAATTTTTATGTTCGAAAATTTAAGTGAAAAGCTGGATTTTGCCTTTAAAAGTTTAAAAGGTGATGGGAAATTAACGGAACTTAATATTGCTAACTCCATCAAGGAGATTAGAAGAGCATTGGTTGCAGCCGATGTAAACTATAAAATTGCCAAAGAATTTACGGATAAAGTAAAAGATAAAGCGCTAGGTACAGAAAACGTACTATCAGCTGTTAAGCCAGGTGAGTTGATGGTCAAAATCGTTATGGACGAAATGACTGAACTTATGGGTGGTGCCGTTGCCGGTATCAATCTAAAAGGAAATCCTAGTGTCATACTAATATCAGGTCTTCAAGGTTCAGGTAAAACAACTTTTACTGGTAAACTTGCCAAGTTTCTTAAAGATAAAAAGTCTAAAAAGCCACTTCTTGTTGCTTGTGATGTCTACAGGCCTGCTGCGGTAGATCAGCTATCTGTTTTGGCTGAACAAATAGGTGTACATATATATAAGGAGCCCGAAAATAAAAACCCAGTTCAGATATCACTAAATGCCATTAGTTATGCTAAAGGGCACAGCCATGATGTCGTCATTATAGATACAGCAGGTCGTACTTCCGTAGATGAAGAGATGATGATCGAGATAGAGAACATTAAAAATGCGACCAATCCATCAGAGACATTATTTGTGGTAGATTCTATGACAGGACAAGATGCTGTTAATACAGCTGCTGTCTTTAATGAGCGACTTAATTTTGATGGTGTAGTTCTGACAAAATTAGATGGTGATACAAGAGGTGGAGCAGCTCTTTCTATTAAATATTCTGTAGGAAAACCTATCAAATTTATCAGTTCTGGTGAGAAGTTGGATACGTTGGATATTTTCTATCCAGAGCGTATGGCACAGCGTATCCTTGGTATGGGTGATAT
>JBGSOH010000206.1:0-19411 GCA_041739205.1 Saprospiraceae bacterium | reverse complement strand
AATGGCAGAAAGAATAAATGGCAAGATACAAGAGATAAAAACGAGTAGTAAAGGTTATAGGACTTTTCAGAATTTCAGAAGTGCAATTTTGTTTTTCCACGGAGGACTTCAAATTTATCCATTAAAATGGTAGTAGAACCTATAGTTCTTTACTTTTTTGTTTTTAATAGAACGATTTTATGAAGGAAGGAGCGGAATAAAATATGGGGTGGAATTTTGGGGTAGGAATTTAATAGTCGGTTATTTCAAAAATTTAATCAATAAAACCATTCTTCTACTCTTTGGCAAATCCAGGAATTCTGACTTTCATCTCTTTCACGATACCTTTGATTTTTTCTTTGTGATTTTCAAAGCTCTCTTTATCTTTAAGAAAATCATCTTGGGATGTGATAAGATATTTCCCTTTGTCAGTATGAAGGTACTCTACGCCACCGATATCATCAGGGATTTTAAGATAAAAGTCATTTTAATAATAAGAAATCCAATGAAGATGGTGTTTTGCTTTTAGATCAACATAAAAACCGCCAAAGTTTCCAGCTTTTATAAATATTTCTCCTTCAACACAAACTAATTTATCAACTAATATTTGTAACATGTTGAAGTACCATAAGAATTCCCGTAAAACCACTTCTTTATATCCTAAAAAAATAAATGTTTGACAAATTTCTGCCCCCATTAGGCACGAACAATAAAATACAGTTTTATTTTCCTTTTTAAACTCTATTAAGATTCTAAATCCATCTTTGCGAAAATAATTTGCATCGGGCTTTTCTATTTTATCCCAAAGTTTAAATTGTTGTATATTACTCCTGATTAAGGCTTCCACGATATTTTTTTTATAATCATCTAGAGTATTGCCAGATAAATCCAAAGAAATTTTGCCTTTTTGACCTGTAATAAAAATGGGGTGCAAAAATACTTCGTCCATCTCTGATAAAGATTTTAAAGTGTCAATAATTTGACCAGCGCAATCATGAACTGATGCTTGTGAGCCATCATATGTTGCAGATACACTTAAATAATTTTTGACTAAGTTTTTCATTGTAATCATACTTCTTCTAATATGAATAAATATTTTCCACTTCCTTCTTTGAGTCTTTTATTGCACATTAGAAAACCTTTAATCAAATACTTATTATTGAATCAACCACAGTTTTTCATTGTTAAATTCAAAAACTATCTTTGTTTTAAAATCTTCATTATGAAATAACATTAATTCTGACGCACCATTTTTCCTCACCCTAAAACTTCAAAAAGTGCCACTTGGATGTACGCAAATACAGCCATGCCATGATCGTGATGCCTCCCCAATAAAATACTTCTGCAGCCCAAGCCCAATTAAGTCCAAAATACCAATGTTTGATCACAAAATAGGAATAAATGATGTACACAACTGTAAAAATGGTCTGTATCCTAAGTGCCGTTTGGGTATGACCTGTACCTATCAATCCATTGATAAAGATACCACCCGTACCAAATACCATCAGGATCACAAAAAGCATCAACATGTATGGTTTTGTCTCCAAGATGAGTGTCATATCTTCTCTCCCAAATAATGGATACAGAAAAAATTCAGGAAATACAAGTATTGGCACTGAGATGAGCATAGTAGAAAATAGATTCAGTTTTGTCGTTTTTATGATGAGTGGAAGTACGGCTTGTCGTTTTTTATTACCTATAAAATTACTTACTAATGTATTGATACCCGCTGAATATCCCCAACATGGTATAGAAAGTATTAAGTAAATGGTCCGCATGAGATTAGAGATTTCTAGCTCTTTGCTTCCTACATTTTCAATAAAACTAAAAAATAAAAACCATGATCCGATACCTAATATGGACTGGAATACGATAGGGAAAGATATCCTAAACATATTACCAAAAGAACTAGCTTGCAGGTTTTTGAAGTTTAATAACCCGAATTTTCTATTGGATTTATCCCAAAGCATATAACCTACAAATACCGCAAATGCGACTACTTCGGCCAATGTACTTGCAAGTGCCGCACCAGCTATTCCCATTGGCTCAATACCAAAAGCGCCAAAAACCAATAAGTAATTGAGCAATATATTGACTTTAATCAGGACTATGGTGTCGTATATGATAAATTTAGTATGGGCAATACCTGTATAAAATGCAATTAAAGAAACACCTAGATAACTAAAAAATACACCATAACTTCTAGGAATGATGTAGGCCATACATTTTTCTAGAATTTCTGGATTACTCACAAATAATTCGAACACTGTTCTGCTTCCGTATTGTAAAAACAAAAATAAAATCACGGATAGAATGAATTCAAAAAGAAACAAGGCTTGAAAATCCGTTCCTGCACCTTTGAAGTTGTGTTCGCCATTCCTTCGAGCTATCATGATCTGGCCACCACGGGAAAATCCGTAACCTATACTAGCAATAATCAAATAGAAAACACCCACCAAACCAGCAGCTGCGAAGTCCACATCATTGTAATGGTATAGAAATACATTGTCACTGAGTACAATAATATTTTGAGCGGCACTACCGAGCATAATCGGGACCGAAAGGGATAATATTTGCTTATATGATGTGCTTAACTTCATTGCGACCACAAAATATCAGTTTTTTTATTCATTTAGTAGAAAAAACAAAAAATTATCGGAATATTAAGATACATTTGGCTTAATATTTATATCACAAGAAAATCAAAATCATATGTCTAAAAATCTTTTTTATTTGGCACTTGTTTGTGTTACCTTTGCCGCCTATTCCTGCAAAAACAAGGAAAATGAAGTCCCTTCAGACATTGTTTACAAAGAAAGTGTACTTATGAGCAAAACAGATATTGTGCCACCTGTAGCCGAGAAGCAAGCAGAAAATTTAGTCATGCATGGTGATACCCGTGTGGATAATTATTTTTGGATGAGACTGTCTGATGAGCAGAAAAATGCCAAGACCCCTGATGCACAAACCCAAAAAGTGCTAGATTATCTCAATGCTGAAAATGCTTACAGAGAGAAAATGATGTCGCATACAGATAGTTTTCAAAATCGGCTTTTCGAAGAAATAAAAGGACGTATCAAACAAACGGACATGTCTGTGCCGTACAAAGATAATGGCTATTTTTACATCACACGATTTGAAGAAGGCAAAGAATATCCTATTCACGCAAGAAAAAAGGACAACCTAGAAGCACCTGAAGAGATCATGCTAAATGTAAATGAACTTGCAGAAGGTCATGAATATTATGCTGTAGGCGCAAGATCTGTTAGTCCAGATAATAAGATTCTAGCATATAGCGAAGATACAGTAAGTAGGAGGCAATATACCTTAAGATTTAAAGATCTGGAATCAGGCAAAAATCTAGAAGATGTCATACCTAATACCACGGGTGGAGTGACTTGGGGCAATGACAATAAAACCATCTTCTACTCAAAACAAGATGCTGCGCTGCGTTCTTACAAGATATTCAGACATACTTTGGGCACGCCTACTAAAGATGATAAATTGGTTTTCCATGAGAAAGATGAAACGTTCGGCACCTATATATACAAGACCAAATCAAAAAAATATCTAATCATAACATCTAGCTCTACGTTGTCTAATGAATATCAAATCCTAGAAGCAGACAATCCGACAGGACAGTTCAGAATGTTTCAACCAAGAGAGCGAAATCTTGAGTTTAGCATCGATCATTATGGTGATAATTGGTATATCCACACTAATAAGGATAGCGCTATGAACTTCAAAATCATGGTGACTCCTGTGACAGCGACGACCAAAGAAAATTGGAAAGACCTTATGCCTTATGATAAAAACATATTTATTGACGGTATTGATATTTTTAAGGATCATATGGTGATTTCTGAGCGTAAAGAAGGTATCACACAACTTAGAATCCGTCCTTGGGATGGAAAGGATGAACATTATGTCGCTTTCGGTGAAGAGTCATTTACCACTTATACTGGCATTAATCCTGATTTTGAGACAGACTTATTAAGACTTGATTACACGTCACTTACTACACCAAATAGTACTTATGACTACAATGTCAAGACCAAAAAACTTACCTTGCTAAAGCAGCAAGAAGTCATTGGTAATTTTGATGCATCAAATTATGTATCAGAAAGAAAGATGGTCAAAGCTGCCGATGGCACTATGGTGCCACTATCAATCGTGTACAAAAAGGGATTCAAAAAGGATGGTACAAGACCTGTATTGTTGTATGCATATGGTTCGTATGGATATAGTATGGACCCTTATTTTTCATCTTCTCGATTGAGTCTTTTGGATAGAGGTTTTGGTTTTGCCATTGCTCATATCAGAGGTGGACAAGAGATGGGGAGACAATGGTATGAAGATGGAAAATACTTGAAAAAGAAAAATACATTTACAGATTTTATAGATTGTGGTGACTTTCTGATCAAAGAAGGTTATGCAGCGAGTGACAAATTATTTGCACAAGGTGGAAGTGCAGGTGGCTTGCTTATGGGTGCAGTTATGAACATGAAACCACAAATATGGCGTGGCGTGATAGCTGCAGTGCCATTTGTGGATGTGGTGAGTACGATGCTTGACGAGAGTATTCCATTGACCACAGGTGAATTTGATGAGTGGGGAAATCCGAAAGACAAAACCTACTACGAATATATGAAATCTTATTCACCGTATGATAATGTGACAGCTCAAGCTTATCCCGCTACTTTGGTTACGACTGGATATTGGGATTCACAAGTTCAATATTGGGAACCTGCCAAATGGGTAGCAAAATTAAGAGAATTGAAAACCGACAAAAATCCGCTGCTTATGTATTGCAACATGGAGACAGGACACGGAGGTGCATCTGGTAGATTTAAAAAACTTAAGGAAACAGCCATGGAATATGCCTTCCTTTTGGATCTAGCAGGTCTAGGCGAAGAATAATAATTAAAGTTGAAGCAGGATTGGTTTTTTAAATAGAGCCAATCCTGTTTTATTTATATGCTATGGTGCTACAATGGAAATAAATGATTTTTGTTTCAGTTAATATTAATTTTTGATTTCAATTGAAATAAATAGGGGTAATAGTTGAAAAATTATAAAATATCCTAGAAACACCCTATTATTTATAGGGTTTCGAATAAAATATTCGTATTTTTAAAGAAGAACTATGATTTTGAAAACAACATTAAAAATCTCTTTAGAAGCTTGTTTATCAATGTCATAGCATAAGCATTCATCATTTTCCTGAAACATAATCATGAAAATTACTGAAAACAAGATCTTTAGTAAATTATACATTTGCATTGATAACCATTCCAATCCAACTAAAGTAAATAAAGTAGATGAAAAAGATAGAAGCCATTATCAGATCATCAAAATTTGAATCCGTAAAAAGCGAACTTAGCAAAACAGGAGCCAATTTCTTTACATTTTTTGAAGTCAAAGGTTATGGTAAGCAACTAGCAGAACACGTCGTTTATCGAGGGGTAGAATATGATATTGGATATATTGCTAGAATGAAAATCGAAATAATTGTAGAAGATCAAAATGCTAAAAAGGTCGCAGATACTATTCGACAAGCGGCTCAGACTGGTGAGATTGGCGATGGAAAAATCATCATCACTCATGTGGAAGAAATTATTTCTATACGCACAGGCAGCATTAATGAGTCTGCACAATAAATCATTAAAACCTTAGCTTACAATATGACAGAAGTAACATTTACAATAAATAATTTGTGGATTCTTATTGCCACGATGATGGTTTTTATCATGCATCTTGGTTTTGCTACATTAGAAGCGGGATTGGTCCAACAAAAAAATACAGTCAATATCTTGTTTAAGAACGTCATTATCCTTTGCATTGGATTATTGACATACTATGTATCTGGATTCAACTTAATGTACCCTGGAGCGGAATATGCAGGAGGAATCATCGGATTTTCTGGTTTTGGACTTAATTTGCCTGATGGTTCCGCTGGATTGTCTGAATATGCTGATGGAAAATATGCCTATTATACCGATTTTATATTTCAAGCAATGTTTGCTGCTACTTGTGCTTCGATTGTCTCTGGTGCCGTAGCAGAAAGGATAAAGTTGATGCCGTTTTTGGTATTTGTTTTTTTATTTGTATCCATTTGTTACCCCATCACAGGTATGTGGAAATGGGGCGGCGGGTGGCTAAATGCACTTGGTTTTGTTGATTTTGCAGGTTCTACGCTAGTCCATAGTGTTGGCGGATGGGGCGCTTTGGCTGCTATAATATTACTAGGTGCTAGATCAGGCAAATACACGGAAAAAGGTGTAAGACCCATTCCAGGTCATAATATGCCATTGGCAACGATCGGTGTATTTTTATTATGGTTTGGGTGGTTTGGATTTAATGGGGGATCCGTTTTGTCTGCTGATCCTGGTGCTGTGGCGCTAGTTTTTGTGACTACATGTCTAGGAGCAGCTTCAGGTGCATTGACCACTTTTATAGTTTCCTACTGGAGATTCAAATCTCTTGATCACTCGATGGTACTCAATGGGATTTTGGGTGGATTGGTAGGCATTACTGCAGGAGCAGATAGGTTTACTCCTGGTAGTGCCATTATCGTAGGCGCAATAGCTGGTGCTATCATTCCGTTTTCTGTAGTGCTTTTTGACAAACTAAAACTTGATGATCCTGTTGGAGCTACATCTGTTCACCTAGCTTGTGGTATTTGGGGTACTTTGGCAGTAGGTATTTTTGGTAGTGGTAAGTTTTTTACACAATTATTAGGTGTGATAGCGATAGGTGCTTTTACATTTACATTTGCTTTTGTAGTGCTATTTATCATTAAAAAAGCAGTAGGTCTGAGAGTCACAGAAGATATGGAACGACGTGGACTCGATATCACTGAACATGAAATGGGTGCTTATCAGAATATAGATAGAGGTAACTTTGCTATGGCTGTAGCTAAATAGGGTCTGCGGAAAAAGTCAGATTTGCTTAAAATACGAAACTTCAAGCCGCTGACGTATATGAATACTTCAAGGTGAAGAAGGTGACTTAGATTGAGTGAAGTTGACTTACAAAAATAATTTAAACTTAGTGCATGAGTTTAGATGGTATGCTTTTATAATCATGCATTTATATGTAAAAATATATAGTTATTTATTTGATAATCAATTGTTTTTGTGAGTTTCAGTAGACCATAAATAAAAAACCCTCAAAAATATTGGAGTTTTTGAGGGAAATTCGGGCAACAATTACTTGCTCCCTAAATTTGGAAGCGCAAAGGTAGGTAAAACTATTGGTGTATCTAAAATTTAAAGCCAGTAATATTAATTCTTTGTTATTTAATTTGATTGTTAGACCTAAACGAGGATGTTAACTACCTCAGAATCTGACTTTTTCTTTGCTAAAGTTTGTTATACGTTTTGAAATGTCATGGAGTGATCTGTGGCATTTTTTTTCGAAGAAAATAAAGTAATAAGTCTACTATGAAAAGTGCTTAGTTCAAATAAAATGAAATATATTGATTTCAACTTCATGATAATTAAACGTTTACGTTTAATGAGTAAAGAATAATAATCGGGTGATTATCAATCAATTTGTGTTTTCGGAGTGAACTCAAGTAATTTTAATTGATAAAAGAAAAGGGCAAAAGTGAATCCACTCTTGCCCTTTTCTTTATTATTACCAGAAATCCTACATGGTAGTTTCTCTGTTTGTAATGGCTAATGCATCTTCTGGTACAGGTCTTGCACCAATCAATCTTTCTACATCAGATTTCAACAAAACTTCTTTTTCGAGTAATGTAGCTGCTAGCTGATTGAGTTCATGTCTTTTTTCCGTAAGGAGATCTTGAGCTCTTTGATATTGTGCTTCGATCAGTATTCTCACTTCATCATCTATTAGACGTGCTGTTTCATTAGAGTATGGCTTATTGAACTGGTCTTGAGACATAGCATAAAACGAAACATTTCCTACATTTTTATTCATACCATAAACGGTAACCATACCATAAGCCATTTTTGTAACCTGATCAAGGTCGTTTTGTGCACCGGTAGAGATCTTGTCAAACACTATTTTTTCTGCTGCTCTACCTCCTAGTGTCATACACATTCTATCGAGTAATTGCTCTGTACGAATAATGTACTCTTCTTTTGGTAGGTATTGTGCATAACCTAGAGTACCCATACCACGAGGCACGATTGTAACTTTTACTAAGGGGCTTGCATGTTCTAAAAACCATCCACAGATTGCGTGCCCAGCTTCATGATATGCGATGATTTCTTTTTCGGCAGGAGAGATGAGTTTGTTTTTCTTCTCCAATCCACCAATCAATCTATCCAAAGCATAATTGAAATCATCGAGATCTACTTCTGTTTTGTTTCTTCTAGCCGCTATCAAAGCTGCTTCATTACAAATATTAGCAATATCAGCACCTGCAAAACCTGGCGTCATTTCTGACAAAACCATAGGATTTACTTCAGCAGAGACCTTTATGGATCTCAAGTGAACTTTAAATATTTCTTCTCTACCTACAATGTCAGGTGGATCGATACCTATTTGTCTATCAAACCTTCCTGGTCTGAGTAGGGCAGAATCTAGAATGTCAGGTCTGTTTGTCGCTGCCATCATTATCACACCTTTGTCCGTACTAAAACCATCCATTTCTACCAAAAGCTGGTTGAGTGTGTTTTCTCTTTCGTCATTTCCGCCTTGGATGGCATTACGACCTCTGGCTCTACCTATAGCGTCTATTTCGTCGATAAAGACAATGCATGGCGCTTTTTCTCTTGCTTGCTTGAAAAGATCTCTCACTCTTGATGCACCTACTCCCACAAACATCTCTACGAAATCTGAACCAGAAATAGAGAAAAATGGTACACCTGCCTCACCTGCTACTGCTTTTGCTAATAAGGTTTTACCCGTACCTGGAGGGCCTACTAGCAGGACACCTTTTGGTATTTTACCACCAAGAGAAGTATATTTTTTTGGATTTTTAAGGAAATCCACGACTTCCATCACTTCTACTTTTGCTTCATTAAGACCAGCTACATCAGCAAATGTGACATTTACTTTAGCGTTTTGGTCAAAAAGAGTTGCTTTGGACTTACCAATATTAAATATTTGTCCACCCGGTCCACCTGCACCACCACTGACACGCTTCATGATAAAAAGCCAAATACCGATCAATAGTATGAATGGGAATAACCAACTAATGGCTTGTCCAAGATAATTAGTCTCTTGCTTTAGAGTGTATTTAATGGTGTGGCCTTCGGTTCGTAGTGTTTGAAGGTTTTTTTCAAAATTTCCTAAGTCACCGATTCTCAATGTGAAATGTGGTGTATAACCATACATTTGGCTATCCTTCAATTTAGGATATTTAGTATCAATTGCTGTCTTCGTAAGATAGATATTGACAATCTCCTTGTTAATGATGTCTATTTTTTCTATTTCACCACCTCTTGCTTTGGCTTCAAATGTATTATAATCTATATTTTCTACTTGGGAATTGTAGGAAACATAGAAATTTGCAGCCAGAATACCTAAAATAAGAATCCCATAAATCCAATAAGAATTTACATTAAACTTATTTGGGCTAGGTTTATTATCTGGTGTATTATTTTCCTGATTATTATCCATTAGGTTATTTACTTTTTAATTTTATTTAAACAGCAGATTGTCAAAGTAGTTCCGAAGTAATCATATATTTTCATACTGTGTGATAGCGGCATCACCCCATAATTCTTCTATTTCATAAAATTGACGAGTTTCTGGATAGAAAACATGCACTACTGTATCAAAATAATCCACTAGAATCCATTTTGCACCTTCCATTCCTTCTGTATGGTTGGGACGCATACCTAGTTTTTCTTTCAATTTTCTGCCTATATTATCAGAGATGGCCTTGACTTGTGTAGATGAATCACCTTCACATATGATAAAAAAGTCGGCTGGGGCATCATCTAAAGACCTAAGATCTAGTTTTACGATATTTTTACCTTTGATATCTTGGATTGCATCGATGATAAGATGATTCATCGATTCTTCGTTCTTATTTGCAACAACTGCAATTGATTTTTTTGCCAATATTAATATTTTGTTTATAATTACACCACAAAGATATAAAAACATATTTATGAATATACCGGATGCCTTGTTTACTGGAAAAAAAATAACACATTTAACAGAAACAGAATCTACCAATACTTATGCTATGGATGTAGTAGCAAAAACCAATCCAAGCGAAGGAACTTGCGTATTAGCTGACTATCAGACAGGTGGAAAAGGACAAATTGGCAGATATTGGCATTCTGAGGCATCTAAAAACATATTAGTTTCCTATATTTTTTATCCGACCACACTACAAGTACAAGATCAATTCTATTTGAATATCATAAGTGGACTAGCTGTAAAAGATGTAGTAGCTGCCTATGTTCCCTCTGTCAAAATCAAATGGCCAAACGATATTTATGTAGATGATAGAAAAATTGCGGGTATTTTGGTTCAAAATACGCTGAGAGAAACAAACATTAAAAGTACCATCATTGGTATTGGCTTAAACGTAAATCAGTCGATTTTTCCGATTGATATTCCAAACCCTACTTCTTTATCTCTTTTGACAGATACGTTATATGATATACAAGATGTATTGGCATTATTGTCATCACGGTTGGAGTTCTATTATATGAAGTTAAAGAGCGGGCAATTTGTTGGTGTGTTGGAGGAATATCTGAGTCATTTGTATAAAAAAGATGAATGGGCAGTTTTTAGTGACGATAAAGACCACATTTTTAAAGGTAAAATCATTGGGATAGACACACAAGGTCGACTTAAGATCGAATTAGAAGATGGAGGTCTTCAAGTCTTTGGATTCAGAGAAATTAGTTTTGTTTTATAATCTTTACTACCTTAGCAATAAATAAGTTGCTACCACGATACCTAAGATCGACATTGGTATGGTCCAATATTTTTTATTTGCTTTCAAGATGTTAATAAGTACAAAAGCCATTGACATAACAATAGCCACTATGACGACTTGACCTATTTCCACACCTATATTGAACGCAAGAAGTGGTTGAATGATGCTTTCTTCTGTGCCAATTATGGCTTTAAAATAATTGGAAAAACCAAGTCCATGGATTAATCCAAAACCAAGTGCAATCAGATAGTTCAAATAGATATTCTCCTGATCAGATGCTGATTTTCTGAAAGCAAGAATATTAAATAATCCTGTGAGGATGATGGTAATAGGTATTAAGGTCTCTATCAAAGTGGGACTAATATTGACCATTTCCAAAGCAGAAAGCGCCAATGTCAAACTGTGACCAATGGTGAATGCTGTGACAAGAATCAGAATTTTTTTCCATTGTGAAGGCACATAGAATGCACATAATGTGGCAATAAACAAAATATGATCATAACCATTTGTATCTAGAATATGATCAAGCCCCAAGGATAAGTAATCAGAAAACATAAGGAGTTGTTATTTGATTTGTGGGACGAAGATAACGGACTCTTAAATATTAATACCTAAAATTTTATAAAAATACAAAACTTAGACGCAACAAAATTATGGCATGATGATCTTATATAATTAAAAAAATGGTAATTAATTTAGTGTTTTGTATTATTCACTCTCATTTTTTTCTTTTTCCAATTTCTTAAAGTATCCTCTCAACAGCCATGTATTTTTTAGTGCTTCCAGATTTTCATTGAGTTTGATTCCTACATTATCGATATGAAGGACTGTAGAATCTAAATGAGACATCGTTTGATCTATTTTACGGACCAGTCTAGGATCATTAGAGAGGTAGTTTAAGACACCTTTCCCTTCTTTCACATTGGTGATGGTTTGATTTGCATTCAAAATCGTTTCGTCAAAGTGTTTTATCACAATATCTAAATCTCTTGAAGATTTTTCGACATTATCAATGATATTTTTGACTTTGGATGCAGTGGCAGTATCTTTTAGCAAACCTACCACATTGTCTTTTTGGTCTAGAGAAGAGAGTATTTTATTTAATTGGATGATAGTGGTGGTAGAAGCGGCGCTTGTGTTTTTTAAATGTGTAATGATTTCTTTAAGGTCTTTTGACATGGTGGAATCTTTGAGCATATTTCCAATTATGCCTTTGCCTGCACTGATTTCTTTGGTGATAGCTAGTAATTCTCCAGTCAGTAAGGCAGCATTTTCATTGGTAACACTTAGTGTTTGGAGCATTTCATCTGTCCTAATTCTCGATGAAGATCGGATCGTATCTCCTTGCGTTATACTATTCTGAGATTGGTATCCTGGTAAGATGTTTATAATCATACTTCCTACTAGACCGTCAGATGTTATGGCACATTTTGCATCCGTTTTTATATGTTTGGTGATTTCCTTATCGATAGATATTTTGACTACTATGAGCGTATCACTGACCATTACGATATCTTTGACAGTACCTACATTGATGCCTGAATATCTGACATTGTTACCAGGTTTCAGGCCATTGATATTGTTGAATGTGGCATAAATATGATAAGAATTGCCAAACATATTTTGCTTATCGCCAATGAAATATACACCCAATATAAAAAATATAGTCCCTGTGATGACAAATATTCCTAATTTCAGTTTTTGGTATAATGACTTTTCCATATTTACTGTTTAAAAAATGCTTTAACTTTGGGATCTTCAGATTGAGATAATTCCAAATAAGTCCCCATGATGTAATTAATACCATCTATCAATAATATCATCCGATCCGCTATGAATCTCGCACAATCCACATCATGTGTTATGACGATTGATGATGTTTTGTATTTTTCCTGAATGGATTTCATTAGCAAGACAATCTCCTTTGATGTAATAGGATCTAGACCTGTGGTGGGCTCGTCATAAAGAATGATTTTGGGTTTTAAAATGAGCGTTCTAGCTAGTGCAATACGCCTTTTCATACCACCTGAAAGTTCTTCTGGCATAAGGTCTATGGTCTGAGGCAAACCCACGCTTTCTAACGCTTCCATGACAAGTGGTGTTGCGTCTCCTATTTTACCGAATTTACCGATGTGTCTTCTTAACGGAAATTCTAAATTTTCTCTCACTGACATGGAATCGTACAATGCACTGCCTTGGAACAAAAATCCAACTTCAGTTCTTATGTCATTTAATGTATCGGCGTCCATCTTGTCAAGGTTTTTGTTCATAATCGTGATGGTGCCTGAGTCGTGTGATTCTAATCCAATCAAACATTTGATCATAACTGATTTTCCCGATCCAGATTTACCCATTATGACTACCGTTTCGCCCTCAAAAAGTTCCATGTTAAAGCCATTCAATACTTTGTGCTCACCATAGGACTTCACAAGGTCCTTTATGACTACTATTTTGTTTTTACTGTTTTGAATATCATTCATATAGAATAAAATATATCTGTGATCAATACTGCTGCAAAATCTATAATAAATACAACCATAGATGCTTCTACCACTGCTGCATTTGCTGTCAATCCTACACCAGCAGTCCCATGTTTGCAATAATAACCTTTGTAGCATCCCACCAGTCCAATGGCAAAACCAAAGAAAAAAGTCTTAATAGTGGATGGTACTAAATCTGAATATTTTAATGCTCTAAATACTTCATCAAAATATAAGGTAAATGAAACATCACCTTTTATATTTTCTATCAGAAAAGACCCAAAAAGAGCCACTGCATCACTCATGATGACTAGTAATGGAATCATTAAGGTAGTGGCAAGTATTCTAGTTACTACAAGGAATTTGAATGGGTTGGTACCCGAAACTTCCATAGCATCTATTTGTTCTGTCACTCTCATTGCACCCAATTCAGCCCCAATTCCCGAACCAATTCTGCCAGCACATATCAATGCTGTAATGATAGGGCCTATCTCTCTTATGATGGAAATACTGACCATAGAAGGTAGCCATGCGACAGCTCCTAGCTCTATCATTTTTGGTCGAGATTGTAGTGTAAATACAAGGCCAATGATAAAACCAGTCACACCTACTAACAACATTGACCGATTGCCCATATTGTAGCATTGTTTTAATAATTCTTTGAACTCAAAAGGCCTTCTGAAAATTTCTCTAAAAAACCTTCCAGCAAAATAAGCTAATTCACCTGTTTCTATAAAAAAGGATTTGATAGGAGCTATCAATAAATTATTGGGTTTCATAAGTTCAATTTCTCTTGAGCATCACACTTAATAAACTATGTTTAGATCATGCTAAGTTCTAAAATTTTTACCCCAAACATTATGATAAAGATCATATGCATTTGTGATGACAGTAAATAGTACGAATCAGTTTTAAATAAGTAGCAAAAGCTTTTAAATTTTTCATCACAACCAGCCCAAAGCCAATCCTATTGCTATAAGTATTAGTAGCGTTGCCACTATTTGTTGGATAAATTTGAGGGTCACTTTTTTGAGCAATTTATTTCCAATAAAAGCACCTATGATGGCAGAAATAGTTGTTAGTAGCAGGAGTGTAAAATTATCTTTTTGAAGATGCTGACCAAATCCAGTCGCATATACACCCAATCTTGTGATATCTACCATAGTAGATACGACCACCGTAGTTCCTATAAAGGCTTCTTTGCTTAGTCCAGCTCTAATTAGAAATGCACTTCGTAATGCACCTTGAGCACCTGTCAGCCCACCAAAAAATCCACTTAAAATCCCACCGATAGGAAGTTTGTTTTTAGAAAAGGCTAGTTTCCCGAAATATGGAATCAAGTCCACCACAGCAAAAAACATTAACAAAACAGCAATTATAAGTTTGGTGGGATAGATACTGAAGTTTTTTTCAAGAAAATTATATTGATACAAAGGAGACATATCCGAAAATTGAAGAAGAAGAAGTGCACCTACAAAAGCTGCAATCACTGCCGGTATTCCGAATCTAAGGATAACTTCTTTATTTGCATGTTTTCCAGTCAAAAACAGTTTAAATACGTTATTAAAGAAGTGGACAATTCCCGTCAGTGCAATGGCTACTTCCACTGGAAAAAAGAACATCAACACAGGTGCCAACAAAGTACCCAAGCCAAAACCTGAGAAAAAAGTCAAAATGGAAGCGAGAAAAGCTGTAAGACAGATGAGAATTGTTGCCATAACCTAATTAAATAACAAATTTAGTAGTAATTTCTAAACCAATGTATTTTATGAGAAGTTATCTTGACTTTTCAATTGACGTTTTTTTGAAGTGCCAAATATTTTAGAAATGATTATCCCTGACAAAAAATAAAAATGTTCTTTCTTCGGCTTTTGTATTCAAATAAGTATTTAGGATGCTATATGGTACTATTTCTCCGTTTTTCATGAGCATATTGATTTCACCTGATCTAACATCATAAGGAAAAATGACTTCTTTTTTTTCACTAAAAAAGTACGATATTTCATCGTTGGTCAAATGATGCAAATCCTGAAATTTCTTTCTATTGATATAAAATTGACTTAAGGTTTCATCATTTTTTACTGTGACTTTTGGCAGTTTTCTATCTAATAAATTATTGCACAAGGTACTGAATATCATATCTTTATGATGTGTAGATCTCTTGATCATCCACAAAATGTCAGTATCATCTAGTCTCACATAATTATTAAGAAAGTTTGGATCTTTGGACAGTTGGACTTCATCACCGCGTAAGTTAAGGAAGTAATTTAACTCATCAGATGAGGGAATGTCAATACAAGCAATGCTAAGATGTTTAGCTCTCTTTAATATTGAAATCAGCATAGTCTCAGCAGCAATCACCGTTTTGTGAAGATAAACTTGCCAATACATCAATCTACGCGCCATCAAGAATTTTTCTATGGAGTAAATACCTTTTTCTTCAATAACTAAAAAATCATCTACCACATTCATCATCGTAATAATGCGATCATAACCGATGATACCCTCCGCTACACCAGAAAAAAAACTGTCCCGAGTCAAATAATCCATCCGATCCACATCTATCTGACCAGAAACTAACTGGTGTAAAAAATGTCGAGGATAGCTTCCTTTAAAAATATCTATAGCCAAGTTAAAATCATAATTCAGTTCTTCTCCGATTTTGGTCATCAGTTGTAGCGATATTTCTTCATGATGTATGTCTACAAGTGTATGTTCAAGCGCATGCGAAAAAGGGCCATGACCTATGTCGTGCAGCAAAATGGCAATACAAGCGGACTCATATTCTTGATCAGAGATGACATGACCTTTCGATCTGAGTGTGTCGAGTGCCCTAGTCATCAGGTGCGTTGCTCCTATAGCATGCTGAAATCTTGTATGCAGCGCGCCTGGATATACATAATGGGACAGTGCTTGCTGGGAGATACGTCGCAAACGCTGAAAATAAGGGTGATCTATGATGTCATAAAGTATTTCATCAGAAAATCTTATGAGACCATAGATAGGATCATTAAATATTTTCTTTTTATTCATGACGCAAAAATATATTTAAATTCCGAACGTTATACCATGACATATTGTTTACAGAATTAAACTTTGTGTTTTTACATTTCATAAAAAATTAAAATTAAAACAAGTTAGATGGTAGGGGACAAAATAAAAATACTTTGGGCAGACGATGAAATCGATTTATTGAAGCCACAACTATTCTTTCTTGAGAAAAAAGGATATGAAGTCGTCACTGTTAGCAACGGTCATGATGCATTAGATATCCTTGATGAAGACTCGACCATTGATATTGTTTTTTTAGATGAAAGTATGCCTGGATTGACAGGGTTAGAAACATTGTCTCGTATTAAAGACAAACTACCCAATATTCCTATCGTCATGATTACCAAAAATGAAGCGGAAAACATTATGGAAGAAGCTATCGGATCACAGATAGACGATTACCTCATCAAACCGGTCAACCCAAATCAGATCTTACTTACGTTAAAAAAGATAGTTGATAATAAAAGGCTTATCTCTGAAAAAACAGCCACAGACTATCAGCAGGAGTTCAGAAACATATCGATGGAAATCAATAGTGGACCTGATTACTCAGAATGGGTAAATATTTATAAGAAGATCATATCGTGGGAGCTTCGTCTAGATGACAGCAATAATCAGCAGATGAAAGAAATTCTCAATATGCAAAAAGAAGAAGCCAATAAAGAGTTTTTTAAATACGTCTCTAGAAATTATTTGGAATGGTTTAAAAAGTCTTCAGGACCTAGAAAGTCACAAGACTTAATGAAAGAAAAGGTTTTTCCGCTTTTCGCCAATGATAAACCTACCATCATGATATTGATGGATAATCTTCGTTATGACCAATGGAAAATAATTGAACCCATCGTGACGGAATTATATCGAATAGAAGAAGAAGACTTTTTTTACTCGATATTGCCCACCGCGACACAATACAGCCGGAATGCCATTTTTTCAGGTATGACACCGCTTGAGATCCAAAAGAAATTTCCTGATTGGTGGCTCAATGATAATGAAGAAGGTGGTAAAAACTTGAAAGAAGGTGATCTACTTCAAGAACAAGTCAAAAAATTGGTCAAGAAGGAGATCAAAACTGAATACGTCAAAGTCACCAATGTGCAGGCTGCAAAACAGTTGCAAGACAATGCCCTCAATTTTTTCAATAATGATTTTACGGCCATTGTTTACAATTTTATAGACATGTTATCACATTCTCGTACCGAGATGGAAGTGCTTAAAGAGTTGGCGGGTGATGAAAAAGCATACAGATCATTGACCAAAACTTGGTTTATCAATTCACCACTTTGGGCCATGATGCAAAAGCTTGCTGAACGCGACATTCAGCTAGTCATCACGACAGATCACGGTACCATCAGAGTCCAAACATCATCCAAAGTTATAGGTGACCGAGAGACCACAACAAATCTTCGGTATAAAGTAGGGAGAAATCTTCAGTATGATAGGAAAGATGTATTGGAAGTGAGAAATCCCGCTGAAGCAGGACTTCCGAGCCCAAATATGAGTAGTTCGTATATATTTGCAAAAGAAGATGTTTTCTTTTTGTATCCAAATAATTTTACCTACTTCAATAATTTTTTCAAAGACACTTTCCAGCATGGTGGCATTTCATTAGAAGAGATGATTTGTCCTATTATAAGGTTAGTTCCTAAAAGGTAATGGAAAAATAGTCGTTTTAATCATCAAGAAGATGCATTACAATACTTCAAGTTTTGTAAAATAATTACTTTGATACTAATTAATTCAGTTATCAACTAGAAACATGTACCCAGCTTAATTGTTAGGTAAAGATGGACAATACGTTTTTAGAAATATTAATGAAGAAGCATCAGTTGACACCTGAAGTACCTTCTAGCCACACCGTTGTTACATGGTCTAATGGATTACTTGTAGCGCTCTTCCCTGAAGTTGCAGAAAATAGATTAGCAAGTACTTTTGAAATTCAAATGATATTAAATCAATTGAAAATCCAGCTTGAACAAATGTTGCAAAAGACAAAAGCATGCAAAAAAGGAGATTGTAAAAAAAATGCTAGCCTATTCTTTGATGCTATACCTTCGATTTACAATGATCTTTTGTTAGATATTGATGCATTTGTAGATGGCGATCCAGCAGCTTATTCTGCATTTGAAGTTGTCAGAGCTTATCCAGGTTTTTATGCACTTTTTATTTATAGAATAGCTAATCAACTACACAAACTTAAAATACCACTTATACCAAGAATTCTCGCAGAACATGCACATTCCAAATCAGGTGTTGACATACATCCAGGTGCTACAATAGGCAAATCTTTTTGTATAGACCACGGTACAGGTGTTGTCATAGGCGAAACTACCATCATCGGCGATCATGTCAAAATATACCAAGGTGTAACACTAGGAGCAATTAGTATAGATAAAAGAATGGCAGGTACTAAACGTCATCCTACCGTGGAAAACAACGTGGTCATTTATTCAGGAGCGACCATCCTTGGCGGTGATACAGTCATAGGTGAAGGGTGTGTGATTGGTGGCAATGTATGGCTTACAAAGTCTGTACCTGCTGGAACTCGTGTCTATCATAATGCTGACAATAAATATATCGAAAGTATTGATGTTTGATTCAATTCAATCATTTACAATAAATTAAGTAAAATACAAATACTTAACAATGCGAATAATTGACCTAGTAGGAAATACACCACTTGTAGAATTAGTAAATCTTAATACCTCAAAAAAGGTAAAAGTTTTCGCTAAAATGGAAGGACATAATCCTGGCGGAAGTGTCAAAGATAGAGCAGCATTGAATATGATAAAATCGGCTATGGAACGTGGTGATATTAAATCCAATACTACCTTAATAGAGGCCACAAGTGGCAATACTGGCATAGCTTTGGCGATGATAGCAGGTACATTTAATATTCCCATAGAATTAATCATGCCTTCCAACTCTACCAAAGAACGTACCCAAACTATGGAAGCTTTCGGTGCGAAGGTAATTTTACTAGATACCATAGAAGATTGTAGAGATTATGCCGAAGAGAAGTCAAAAC
>JBGSOH010000136.1:0-4768 GCA_041739205.1 Saprospiraceae bacterium | reverse complement strand
GCGGAGATTATGTTTTTTTAATATTTTTTCTGATGGTGACATTATTTGATTGATTGACCATTTTCCCAAGAATCTGCTGGACTTACAAAACTGAGTTTACCTTCAGAATTCTCAGCCATGAGTATCATTCCTTGCGATTCTACACCACGCATTTTCCTTGGAGCAAGATTAGCAAGAAGACTGACTTTAGTACCAATAACAGCTTCTGGAGTGAAATGTTCAGCTATTCCAGACACAACAGTACGTGTTTCAAAACCCAAATCAAGGGTCAATTTCAATAACTTATCGGCTTTCTCTATCTTTTCGGCTGCAACGATGGTCGCCGTCCTGATATCCATTTTGACAAAATCTTCGTAAGTGATCTCAGGTTTTAATGGTGCTGCTTCTGGTTGTTCTTTTTGAACATTATCAATTTGAACTTCTTCAACTTTTGCTGTTGCTTGAAGTTTTTCTATTTGGGCATTGATCACTTCATCATCAATTCGTGTAAACAAATGTACTGGTTCGTTGATTTTATGATTCTTTTTGAGTGGTCCTATATTTTCACTTAGATCGTCGAGCATCTTTACCAATTCACCTTTCTCCACAATAGGTTTTTGATTCAATAACAATCTGATTTTATCCGATGTAAATGGCATAAACGGTCTACAAATGACACCAAGTGCGGCTACATATTGAAGACAAAGATTCATGACAACCTTCACACTTTCAGGATCATCTTTGATCGTTTTCCAAGGTTGATTGAACTGTAATATCTGATTTCCTTTGGTAGATATTTCCATCAAAACACGCAATGCAGATCTGAAGTCATAACTCCTAATATGGTCATTCATTGCTTGAATATCATCAAAAAGCCTTAATAATTCCGAATCATGATAAGATGCATCATACTGATCTTCAGGTCCTATGATGTCTTGAGATTCGTCAAAAGCAGGTACTTTTCCACCATAATATTTATGTGTAAGTACTACCACCCTATTCACAAAATTGGCCAAATTATTGACAAGTTCGTTATTGACAGCGTCTTGATAACCCTTCCAAGTGAACTCGCTATCTTTTTGTTCGGGCATGTTCTTAATCATGGTGTATCTCAATTCATCCTGTTTATTCGGAATATCATCCAAATATTCATGCACCCAAACTGCCCAATTGCGTGAAGTAGAAATCTTTTTGCCTTCTAGATTCATAAATTGGTTGGCAGGAACATTGACTGGAAGGTTATAATCTCCATGTGCCTTGAGAATAGCTGGAAATATAAGACAATGAAAGACGATATTGTCTTTACCAATAAAATGCACTAATGCGGTCTCATCATCTTGCCAATATTTTTTCCAATTCTTTTTGTTGTCTATCGCCCACTGTTTAGTTGCAGAAATATAACCAATCGGTGCATCCATCCAAACATAAAGTTTTTTGCCTTCATGTCCTTTGATATCATGGGGTACATCTACACCCCAATCTAGATCCCTAGTCATAGCACGTGGTTGTAATCCACCATCAAGCCAAGATCTGCATTGACCAAGTACATGATTTTTCCATTCATCAGGGTCATGAAGAGATACGCCATCTAGATTACCTGTCTCTATCCACTCACGAAGCCAAGTCTCATATTTATCAAGAGGTAGATACCAATGTACAGTCTTGCGAAGTACAGGTTTTTTGCCCGTCAAAGTAGATACTGGATCTATCAAGTCTGTTGGATTGAGTGTGGAACCACATTTTTCGCATTGGTCACCATAGGCATCAGGGTTACCACACTTCGGACATGTCCCTGTGATATATCTATCTGCTAGAAACTGAGCTGCTTCTTCATCGTAATATTGTTCGGATTCTTTTTCTTCAAACTCACCTTTGCGATATAGCTTGGTAAAAAATTCTTGAGAAGTTTCGTGATGGATAGGTGCAGAAGTCCTGTGGTACATATCAAAAGACACGCCGATACGCTCGAATGTGTCTTTAAAAAGTTCGTGGTATCTATCCACCACTTGCTGTGGTTGGAGTCCTTCTTTAAGCGCTTTTATGGTAATGGCAGCACCGTGTTCGTCTGAGCCGCACATAAAAATGATGTCTTTTCCCATCAATCTTTGAAATCTCACATACACATCTGCCGACAGATAAGCACCCGCTAGATGTCCTATATGTAAAGGCCCATTTGCGTAAGGTAGTGCTGAAGTGACTAGATACCTCTTAAATTGTCTCATAATACCCGATATATTCGGAGGGCAAAGATAGGTAAAAAATATAGAATGTTTGTTTATAGCTAGAAATGATCGTTTTTAATGGAATTATTCTGAAATTAGCACATTAAAATTGTTATTGTACAAAACCATGCGAGCATCGACTCAATCGGCTATACTTCAGTCCATACGTGCTCTAGCTCACTCATCATCATAGCGGTCGCACCCCAAAGTTTTTGGCCATAAACGTCATAATATGGGGTATCTGGGAGTATCATATCTCTGACTTTTATGTCTGCTACCTGTTTGTATTTAGGTTTTGTAAAATGATCTAGTGGTACTTCAATAATGTTTTTGACCTCCGTTTCTTGGATAATAAACTTTGGAGATTCTGTGGTAAAACCTACAAATGGGTGAACTAAAAAATTACTAACATACACATATAAAGGTGTGAGTTCACCTAAAATACCTATGGTATCGGGAGCGATGCCTATCTCTTCGTACGTTTCGCGGAGTGCGCAGTCTTCATAGGAAGCATCGTTTTCGTCTAACTTACCGCCTGGAAAACTAATTTGACCAGCATGTTTATCATCCGGGTGTAGGCTAGTACGTTCTATTAAACTTAGATGCCACTGATCGTTTTTGGGAAAAAGCAAGGCTAAAACGCATGCCACTTTTTGGTCTGTAGCTACATTCCTGTACCTTTCGCTTCCTTTTGGTGCCATTTTATTTTGTGCTTCAAATCCAGGAAGGTCTTGTGACAATCTTTTTTCTAAAGCATGAATGACTGAAATATCCATTGATCTATAAATAATATGTGATCAATGAAGTACACATCCAATGATTACTTGGGTCCATTGGCTTTTACGATATAATTTTCCAATGCTTTATTCATCGAAGGTGCTTCAGGCGTTGGTGCTTTGATATTCACGTATAACCCTTTTTCTTCTGCTGCCTTTAATGTCGCATTGCCGAATACTGCGATTCGTGTACTATTTTGTTTGAAATCTGGGAAGTTGTCAAATAATGACTCTATACCTTGTGGGCTAAAAAACGCCAAAACATCATAGAATACATCACTAAGATCAGACAAATCTGCTGAAACGGTGTTGTACATGACTACTTCTGTATGATTGATATTTAGTTTTTCAAGATAGTTTACTATTTCCGTCGAACCCAAATTTGAGCAAGGAAGTAGAAATTTTTCATTTTTATATTTATTAAAATAGTGGGCTAAGTCTTCTGCTACTCTTTTGCCAACGAATACTTTTCTTTTACGGTAAAGTATAAATTTTTGCAAATAATTGGCAATTGCTTCAGTTAGACAAAAGTATCTTGTATCTTGAGATACTCTAGCCCTCGTCTCTTCTACCAATCTAAAAAAATTGTCCACAGCACCTTTACTACTAAAAATTACACATGGAAACTCCCCAAGATTGACTCTATTTTTTCTAAACTCCTTTTCTGATACTGCTGCTACTTGAATAAAAGGTCTCCAATCGATTTTGAGTCCCCATTTAAGTTCCATATCATAATATGGAGATTTCTCCTCAGGTTTAGGTTGTGATATCAGCAGAGATGTTACAGGATTGTATTTTTCTGCATATAGTGGTTCTGTCTGAGATGCTGTACCTTTTGTTGCCATTTAAACCATTAAATTTACCTAAATATTTTGACTTACTGCACCAATTTCATCACGGATTTTACCAAAATCAGCATTGGCGCAATTTCGAAGGCACAAAGGTAAATAAAAATTTGGAATATTCTATCAAAAAGGTATTCAGAAACGATAAAAACACCTCTAAATGTCCGAAGCAATACCATAATTATCACCAAACCCAATGAAAACCAAAGCATCACCCCTTGAAAATCTTCAGGACCGAAGGCCAAAATAAAATTTAATGGTATCAGACAAATACCTAGGAATATATTAAAAATCATAATAGCGAAGCTATAAAGTTGGGTGCTTTTTGATATGCCGAATAGATTACCAAGCATACCTATAAATACATGTCTGGTTATATAAACGACAATAACGCCTGATAAAATACCGAGAAAGACAAGAACACCTTTGGGGCCTGCATAATTTTCAGAAACCAAATAAATCAAAACAGCCAAATTTATAGCAAATATAAAATAAAGCACAAACAGATAAAGTGACACTCTAGTACTCTCTTCCCTGTAGAATAACTTCAAAATATTTTCATTGAGTATAGACTTTGATATCAAACCTATAGATTTAGCCCGTGTATTTAAGATGATAGCTAACAGAGCACTTGCTAAAAGCAAAAACCAAAACAAAAAAGCATTTGACACTTCCGTGGCTTCAAGCTGACCTTTTAGTTTCTGTGTCCTCATGGACATATCATTCTTTCGAAGCGGTAGATGGTCTACCTCGAAAGGGTTTTTTTCTTCATCAGACAATGATTTGCTTTCAGATTGGACATTTATTGATTCTATAGTGTCAGACGTAGCTAAGTTTTTGTTTATGGTATCTACTTCTTGGATTGGAGATTCCTCTATTTCAGTTTTAGGAATAGCACTCAGACGTTGTTTTATTTCGAATGGATTTGATTTGCCTTGTGCTACAG
>JBGSOH010000125.1:0-14155 GCA_041739205.1 Saprospiraceae bacterium | reverse complement strand
ACTTAGATATTGAACTTGTTTGATTATGCTCATCAAATTAAAGCTGAATAGCAAAGCACCAAATAGATATTTATTTGGTGCTTTGTTAATTTAAAGAACAACTAATTTACCGGTAATAAATTCAGAGTTATGATTGATTTTATAATAATATACACCAGCAGGAAGTTCATCAAATCTAAATAATATATCTTTTTCAAAAGTTTTAGAGAGAATGTATTTATTGTTAGAATCATATAAAACAAAGACATATTCAGCTTTCTCATCGGCTGTAATTCTAACTTCGCCATTATTTACAATTGGGTTTGGATACACGGATATCTTATCTAATGATTTAGCCAATTTGGCGAAGACAATTGGAGAAAAACTAAACGAACCGTCAAAATCTATCATTCGAAGTCTATAAAAATACTTTATTCCTCCTTCAACATTTTCATCAATATAATTATACTGTGTCTCTGAATTTTTATTCATGGCGATTACATCACCAATAACTGAAAAGTTAGTATTATTATCTGACTTGCGTTGAACTTCATAATTGGACAGATTTTGCTCTTGAGCAACTTTCCAGTCAAGTCTTATAGATTTTTCTAGACTGGAAGCATTGATATTTATAAGATCTACTGGTAATGGACTATTTAATGGCACTAGACATGACATTGAGTTCGTAGTAGCAAAAAGTTGAGTCGCAGGGAAAGCATCATTAAACACTATGGTTTGAGTCGTACTACCCGTATAAAGCCAGTTGTTTCCGCTCATTAACGCAGGGTTAAGTATATTAAATTGTACTCTACCAAGCAAAGTAGGTGTATCATTTATTATAATACCATTGTTATCACTATTTAATACTACATTAAAAGACGCTCTATTTATAAGTGGATTAGTTACTGTAGGAACATCGTAACTTCCCGAAAGAGTATGCGATAATAGTACCGGAGTAGAAATTCCCAAATTATTAAAATTAAAAACTAGATTGCTACTCCCCAAATGAAACTCAGGACCACTACGTGTGATAAAAATGTCAAATTCAAATTTAGTACCTCCATTTGTTATTTGCTGGTTCGCAAAGGATAGACAAAATGTTTGTCCCAAAGCGGAAGATGCAAAACTTAGCACGAACAAAACAATAATATATATTGGTTTCATATTCATTTTTTTTTATATTGATTAAATTAATCTAATTGTTGGATTCTAGAGTTATTGATTTTCCAAAGTGCATTAAGGTCAAAAGCATTGACTTCACCATCCAAATTAAAATCTGGTTTCCTATATCCAAGTAGAGAATTTTGTAATTTCCAAAAAACGTTAAGGTCAAAGGCATTGACTTCACCGTCAAGATTGGCATCACCTGCGTACATCGCATATACTCCTGAAGTGACCTGTTTTAATGCATTAGTACCAAAGGTAACTATTGAGTTATCAGTAAAATCTAGCACGGCTGGTGTTCCACTAAGAGCAATGCTTGAATTGGTCCTGAAACCAAGGTGATTTCTGTGTCGAATGGCAATATAATAATTTCCTGAACTAGCATTCGAGAAGTGAAGCGGGGAGACTCCATCCATATCTACAATGTCACCGTCTCTTTGCAAAAGTGCAGATCTAGTGTATAGTATGGTTGATGGATTGCTATTATCCCTTAGCTCTACATAAATCCAATCGACAATAGCATTATTGACATCCGATTTGATGAGCGTTGCCGAATTGGTTCCTTCCAGTTCTCCATTTGTATGAGTTAAGCCTAGGCCAGGATATGGATCGGACGTTGGAATTAATTTACTTGTCCTAAGTCCATCATTCATTTTTCCTGCACCTATGTTGTAAGGGCCTTCCAAATATACTTTTGCGGAAAGCAACACTGTTGGTGTTCCAGTATATAAATTACTTTCCCAAGCACCTCGACCGTATGTAGCTGCTCGCAACCTACCCGATGGGTAATATATTTCTAAATCTTTAACCGTACTATTGGCTAGTCCTGTGGAAAATAGTTTCCATGTGCCTGATAGCGTGTTGTTGGTAACAAATAGACCGATATCACCTCCGATATAAACTTCATCATTGCTTCCATTTCTGTATATGATGGTATTGAAAGGAATATTAGGCAGAGAACCAGATATATTTGTCCAAGTGACACCTCCATCTAAAGTTTTAAAAACTTTGTTAGCTGCACTATATCCTGAGAATACTACCCAAACCTTGTTAGGATCAGTATTAGATATAGCAATATTACTGATATAGGCTAGATTTACAGGAAGTGTATCCATTCCAGTGCCAGTAGCATCAGTCCAGTTAGCTCCACCATCAATAGTTTTAGAAACCTTTTTCTCTTTTAATGTATAAATGATTAATGGATTGGATGGCGCTACAACAAACCTAATCACACTTCCATTCCCTACTGGCTTCCCTATTAAAGTCCATGAATGACTTGGCGCAGAAAGAAAATTTGTAGATTTCCACAGACTATCCCGTCCTCCTGCATAACATGTAGTGGATGTAACCGGATCCTGAATGATTGGGCTAAAGAATTCTGTTCCAGCAGGCAATCCATTTCCATTTAAAGATGTGCGGGTTACACCACCATCCGTAGAAAGTGAATAATTACCATTTGGATCTGAAGTCACAACATTTAAGTTATTCGTCCTATCGATAAAGGCACTTTCTCCATCTCCACCGCCTATATAAGTCCATACACCTGATGTATTTTTAAGGTTACCTATGTCTTGTAGTCCAGTTACCATAAGGTTTGGATCTGAAGAAGATAAGGCGATATCTGTCATTTGGGCTATTCGTAAATTATTACTCAGATCTGACCAAGTCATACCGCTGTTTGTAGATTTTGAAATACCTCCATCACAAGTTGAAAATAAAATACGGCTGCTTCCAGGGTAAAACTGAATACTCTGAACATCAGCATGCATATATGGTGCGATACCTGGCGTACCTCCAGGATTCAATGGATCAGTACCATACCAATATGTTACGATCTCCCAATCAGTACCGCCGTTTATAGATCTATATTGATTTATACCTCCTATATACAAAGAATCTGCATGAGTAGGAGATACAGCTATCGCTAAATCGTGTGAAGCTTGTCCTTTTCTGTTGACAGTGAGAAGTGGTGGCGGATAGTCGGTGTTTAATATATTTGGTGAAGTTGATTTTTCAGCAAATAATACTCCACTGTTAATAGATCGATAAGTCCCTAAATATCCGCCATCTGAATTTCCGGCAAGGATATAGACTATACTTGGATCAGCAGGAGTCAATCCCATAATGACTCGAGATGAAAGGGAGTCAACTGGGAGGCCAGTAGAAACATCACTCCATGTAACACCATTATCTGATGATTTTCTGAAAAAGACTTTGTTACTTAATCTGCCCGTTGCATATACAGTTAAATGATCTCCAGATTTAAATTGTAGATCATCCACGTTATAGTTTCCATTTAATGAAGGAAGAGGGCTAGTAACTGAAGTTGCCCAACCATTCGTAGTTCTAAATACACCTCCGTCAGTAGCTGCCATCATTACCAAAGGATTAGAAGGATCCATGATCAATCTTCTGATTTTGTAATTATCACTCAAAGCCCAAGTCAAACCTGTTGTATTCCAACTTACTCCCCCGTCAGTTGACTTCAAAATTCCAATACTACGTTTATCACTCTCCCAGCTGCCTGTAGCTAAATACATTGTTAAACCATCAGGGGCAATAGCCAAATCCGAGCAGCCTATCACTGACAAAAAATCATTATATGTGGTCCATGTTGGTAATGGATCGTTGCCATTAGTGGTTTGCCATAATCCGCCATCAGGAGTACTTACGTACATGATGTTGGGATTGGTAGGATTAAATTTTACAAAATCCACTCGACCTACACCAGCATCATATCCCGATGGTTTGGACAAAGGGCCCAGCTCAACCCAATTGCCCATAGGTGATCGAGCTGCTGATTTATTTTTCCTTTCCCAAATTTTAAAGTTTTCGTAATTGGAAGATAACTGAGACAGATTACCTGAAGGATACACCCTAGGCAACATTCTGGCTTCCCATCTTTTAAAAACATTATAACCTTGACCTTTACTGGGCTTTTTGTCTTTCCAGTAATTGTAAAAATCTTTTTGGATATCGTAAAAATTGGCATTTTTATTACCATCCAGATACCTCCAATTTATTTTGTCTATATTCTGAGTTACACCTTTGTAAGGTAGCATCAGGATGAGAACAATGAAATGAAATGATATCACCACTTTACCTATATTTAATAACATTTTTTCTTGATTTTAATTAGTTGATAATACTGCATAATAATTTGAAAAAGAACTTTACTACAAAGGTACTTTTTTTTATTAACATCATATATAATATTTAGGGAGACAAAAGAGGGTACAAAAGAGAGGGAATATAGTAGCCTTTACAAATACATGATTGAGTCCCCTCTAAAAAATGGCACTTTTAAGATGTGATGTAATACTCGTTCATTGATCAAAATAAATAACATTTCAACATGCCGACCAAAGTTTTGGCTGGTTCCTTCGTTAATGATTGAAATCATTCAATTATTTTTTGCTGTTGCAAAATCTCTTAGTCATATTTGTACCGTCTTCAATGACTTTTAAGATATAGACAAAAAAGGCGAGAAAGCACCTTCCTATGATAAAAGCATTTTCTATTCAAATAATTTTTGTGTTTTGTGCAATATGTTATAAACACCGTTTGATCTTGTTACTTTAGATGCGTATGTTACCGATAAGATGTCTTTGAGCCATCGCATCGGGTAGGGCGTTTTCATTTTTTTATGAAATAAATTTAATTCCTTTTTGTTAGGAAATGATTTCTTCCTACTTTTGCAGATGGAAACATTTAATAATAACACCCAAATAGAAGAGGCACTTACGTTTGACGATGTGCTGCTTATTCCTTCGTATTCAGAAGTCCTTCCTAGAGAAGTAGATATCTCCACCCAGCTTACCACAGACCTTTGGCTCAATGCACCAATCGTGTCGGCAGCAATGGATACGGTCACAGAATATAATCTCGCTATTGCCATGGCAAGAGAAGGTGGTATCGGTATTATCCATAAAAACATGACTGTAGAAGCTCAAGCTAATCAAGTAAGAACCGTAAAAAGATCTGAAAGTGGAATGATCATGGATCCTGTTACCTTGATGGAAGAAGCGGTAGTGAAAGAGGCGTTGCAATTGATGAAAGCCAACAAAATAGGTGGTATTCCCGTCATAGATAAGTCCAATAGACTAGTCGGTATTCTTACCAATAGAGACCTGAGATTTGAAACGGATGGTGAGAGAAGTATCACGGAGATCATGACCAAAGAAAGATTGATTACTGCTCCTGAAGGTACTACGCTAACGCAAGCTAAAGAGATACTCCAAAAATACAAAATAGAAAAACTTCCTGTAGTCGATAACAATAACATTCTGAAGGGTCTTATTACTTATAAGGACATCATGAAGCTAGAGAATTATCCAAATTCTGCCAAAGATAGCCATGGTCGTTTATATGTAGGAGCGGCAGTAGGTGTCACAAAAGATCTTTTCGAAAGGGTAGAAGCCCTAGTGCATGTAGGCGTAGACGTAATATGTCTCGATACGGCACATGGTCACTCAAGAGGTGTACTCGATGCAGTAGCTGCTGTCAGAAAACAATATAAAAGCCTTCAAATAGTAGGTGGAAATGTAGCTACTGCTGAAGGCGCAAAGGCGCTTGCAGATGCAGGTGTCAATGCTGTAAAAGTAGGTGTAGGTCCTGGAAGTATATGTACCACTAGAATTGTAGCAGGTGTGGGTGTACCACAATTATTTGCCATCATGAATGCAGCTCGAGGGCTGAAAGGCACTGGCATTCCTATCATAGGTGATGGTGGTATCAGATACACCGGTGATATCGCAAAGGCATTAGCGGCTGGAGCTAGTACGATTATGGCAGGATCATTATTTGCAGGTACTGAAGAAGCACCTGGTGAGACCATCTTATTTGAAGGTAGAAAATTTAAGGTATATAGAGGTATGGGTTCTCTCGGTGCCATGGAGCTCGGGAGCAAAGACCGATATTTTCAGGATGTAGAAGATGATGTCAAAAAACTCGTACCCGAAGGGATAGAAGGAAGAGTACCCTATAAAGGATCGGTATCAGAAGTGATGGTGCAATATCTCGGTGGACTAAGAGCTGGTATGGGATACTGTGGTGCTAATACCATCAAAGATATGCAAAAAGCCAAAATGGTAAAAATATCAAGTTCTGGAATTCTAGAAAGTCATCCACATAACATCACCATTACTAAAGAATCGCCAAACTATAGTAAGAAAGGATAAAATTTTTTATTTTTTTTAATATTGATATTAATACAATTTTTAATTTGTTTATGGCTGCCAGTCATATATTTAAAAAATGTATGAAAATAATTCATATATTTAGAAACTAAAATAGGGCATCCGACGTTAATAAGACAGTTGCAGATATTAAATTACGTTGTATATTTGCATCATCCAAAGACAGTAGTGATAAATCTCACATTTTTTTCTACACATATTTGGGCACATCATTGATAAGTTTGGCATGGTTTTGGAATGATATCATGCATAGAAAATATAATAGGTATCAATACCTTAAAGAAGTAGTTTTCTTATTTTGAGACCTTAGTCGAAAGAGCCCTAGTATCTAGTTACCTGGGCTCTTCGCATTTTAAGGAGTTTGGTAATGAAAAAATATTATTGAATTGGATTAAACTTTCATTACATCACATTGTCAAATCGCTATTCGATAACACTTA
The DNA here is from genome assembly GCA_041739205.1 of Saprospiraceae bacterium. Classification (GTDB taxonomy): domain Bacteria; phylum Bacteroidota; class Bacteroidia; order Chitinophagales; family Saprospiraceae; genus OLB9. The sequence goes on along the minus strand of JBGSOH010000125.1, from coordinate 7,374 downwards.
AAGCGCATAGTATGAAAGCAATCATTTTTTTTGTAAGTTTTTTATTAACTGCTTCTTTAGCATTTTCCCAAGATGATGCGACCGAGGAACAGACAGGTCTACCAGGGGATCAATTCAGCTTAGAAGGAGCCATAGAAACATTTAAAAAAGCAACATCACCAGAAGAATTTGAAAAATATCTAAACGACCAGAATAGTGGTGTCAATAATTTAGATTTGAACGAAGATGGGGACATCGATTATGTCAAAGTTATCAGCAAACAAGATGGAGATGTACATTTATTTATCCTACAAGTATCTGTGTCAGAAAGCGAAAATCAAGATATTGCTGTCATTGGATTAGAAAAAACTAAAGACAATGAAGCTATTTTACAAATCATAGGAGATGAAGACATGTATGGTGAAGAAATGATTGTAGAGCCTTCTGATGGCAGTGAAGAGTATGACACAGATATAAATAAAGAAGGGCCATCAACATACTACCCGAATAGACCTGTGATCATTGTGAATGTTTGGACATGGCCATGTGTTAGGTTTGTGTATGCGCCGGCTTATAGACCATGGGTTTCTCCTTGGAGATGGCGTATGTATCCTAATTGGTGGAAACCATGGAGACCATTAGGATGGGCAGCTTGGCGTCCAATTAGATACAGACATCATGGACCAACTGTAAGAATAGTTCATAACCACAGAACTGTCAAAGCGCATAAAGTATACCGTCCTGGAAGAGTTACGTCCACAACTGTCAGAACAAGAAACTCGGCAGCCCATGCTAATTATAAAGTGACAAGATCAAAAACTAAAGTTACTGGTCCTAGAGGGAACTCTGTCACAAAAAAAACAACGACCGTCAAAGGAGCAAGAGGTAATGTCAAAGGGCAGAAAACTACTGTCAAAAGAAGTAGAAGAAATTAATGTTAAATAGTCATCAAGTCGTAATTAAAAGGCACTCTACATAGGGTGCCTTTTTTTATTTTACATTAGTATCTCATTATAAGAGCACTATTTATTACAAAAAAACCTTATATTTGCTGTCTTAAACAGAATTATGGATAATAAATCGCTCAAGTTATTTGTAGGTAGTAATATCATTTCAGTTGTTTTTGCCTTGACGCTCAATTTTTTGGCTGTATTACTCCCGATTAACAATAAAACAACAGCAGAACTTTCTGAGCTATACCCCAATTATTTTGTGCCATCAGGTTTTACCTTCAGTATTTGGGGCATTATTTATTTATTATTGATTGCATTTATGTTTTATCAAGGATTTCAATATTATAAAAACAATCAAGCAACCAATAAAATTATAAGTAACATCGGACCATGGTTTTTTATATCTGGTCTTGCGAATGGCAGCTGGATATTAGCATGGCATTATGAATATGTTTTTATTTCAGTTGCTATCATGCTGGTATTGCTATATTCCTTATTAAAAATTTATGTAGCAGTTCAATCTACAAGGCCACATAAGTTATGGGATAATGTTTTTATTTTGACCATGTCAAGTGTATACTTGGGATGGATTAGTGTGGCTACGATAGCAAATGTCACTGCATTATTAGTTAGTAAAGACTGGAGTGGTATGGGTATTAGCGAACCAATGTGGGCATCTGTAATGATTATAATTGCTGCGATGTTGGGTATACTGGCCATTTTAAATAGACAAGATATTCCGTATGCCTTAGTTATCATATGGGCTATATGGGGAATATTTAGTAAACAATCCGTACAAGAATCTGATGCATCTCAAATGGTGGCCACCATCGCTAAATATGCAGGTACGATGCTATTTATTTATTCTATATTGACTAGCGTAGGAAGGAGAACTTACTATAATTTACCACAAAGCTAAATTAAATTTTAAAAAGATTTTCTTCAGGAAATCGTCAACTTTACCAATACCAAATTTACAAAAAAATAAAATTCATGGTGCTGTAATCAGCATCATCTTCGTTTTACTTTATATCTAAGACAAAAAATGTTAAAAGAATATTTAAAATTATGTTTAATTATCCTTACTTTACTTCCAATTGTGGCATGTGAAAAAGAGGATGATTCAAAATTTAATGTCATCACTTTTGCTAGTATAGTAGGTAAGTATAAAGGTTCTTCTTCTGTTTGTACTATTTTTCCTATGATTCAAGATACAATTTGTACATCAGCTGTGGACAATACGATGAATATCTTTATTATGAATAAACAAAATATAGTTACTTCAGATGAATCTGGTTTATATGGTAGGGATACACTTTCTTACATAAAAACGGAAGTCATCAATGGTGGGAATCAATACTTATTTTCTAAATCAGACATCAGTTTGATTTATCAAGAGAATGATAAACAAGTTATTTATGAAGATAAAACTTATAATTTGAGTACCGAAGTTTCAAATATTTTTACTGGAAAAAAGTAACCAAATGGTCTAAACCTTTCCAGTAAAAATATTTAAAAGCTATTAAAATGTAGCATTAAAAACTTATTCTACTATTGTGATCTTTAGCATATTGGTACGGAATCTTTTGTGAAGTGGCATACTACCTGTATTGATGACTATGTCTCCTGCTTCGATGGCACCTTCTTCTATCAAGATATTATTTACATCTTCGATGGTTTCATCCGTTGTGGTGAACTTCGTATATAAATAACCTTTTACACCCCAAACCAAACTTAATGTATTCAGCATGTACGCTTTATCAGAAAAGATATGAATCGCACTTTTAGGCCTATAAGAAGATATCTTGAATGCTGTGTAACCATTGACGGTAAGTCCCAATATTGCTTTAGCATTCAACTCTTCGGCCAATCTTGGTGCACTTAGACACAACACATCTGATAAGAAAGTTTCTGATTCTTCGTCAGGTTGTGGTCTTTTACCATGCATTTGGTAATGTTGCTCTGCTTCAGTAATGATTCTATTCATTGCTTCTACAACTAGTGCAGGGTGATTACCTACCGCTGTCTCACCACTCAACATCACAGCGTCTGTTCCATCCAATACTGCATTGGCTACGTCAGTAACTTCTGCTCTCGACGGTGATGGATTTGTAATCATACTTTCCATCATTTGGGTAGCGACGATAACTGGTTTTGCTTTTTGGATACAACGAGCGATGATCATTTTCTGAAGTGCTGGAAGTTTCTCTATTGGCATTTCGACACCTAAATCTCCTCTTGCTATCATGATAGCGTCAGAAACTTTGATGATTTCTTTGATATTCTGAATAGCTTCTGGCTTTTCGATTTTTGCGATTACTTTAGCAAAGTGTTTTTTTGCTTTTATTCTTTTTTGAAGATCCTTTACGTCCTTTGCAGCTCTAACGAATGAAAGTGCTATCCAATTGATCGGTTGGGTAAGGATATAATCAAGGTCTGCAAGGTCTTTTTCAGTCAAAGAAGGTTGTGAAACTTTAGTATCTGGTAGATTTACACCTTTATTAGAAGACAGTACGCTACCGAACATAACCATGAGTTTAACTTCATCGACTTGGTTTGTTGAAACGACTTCTAACACTACTTTACCATCATCGACAAGGACTTTTTCGCCTACTTTCACATCTTGAGCAAACAATTCGTAGCTCATGTAAATCTTGTCTTTATTGCCAATACATTTTTCGCTCACAAAAGTCAGGATTTCACCTGGTGCGATGTTTATAGCATTATTTTCTATTTTACCAACTCTTAGCTTTGGACCTTGAAGGTCAGCAAGCATACCTACGTGGACATTATATTTTTCGTTTATTTCTAGGATGTTATCAATGACTTGCTGATGCTGTTCGTAAGCTCCATGCGAAAAGTTGAGCCTGAAGACATTAACACCTGCTTTTACAAGGTCAAGAAGTGCTTCTTTACTGCTTGAAGCAGGTCCAATAGTAGCTACTATTTTGGTTTTTTGGTGGTTTGGTACATGGATTAATGCAGCCATAAAGTATATTGTTTTAAAATGCGGGGCGAAGATAGTGTATATTTTACAATAATTCCAAATATCGGATTAAAACAAAATGTATTTAACATTAAATTTAATTTCGATTAGTGAATAATTGGAAAAGTTAAAAGATACCAATTTTTTGGGAAGTCCATGGTTTAGACTAAGGTTTAGATTTAGGCTAAGGTTGAGGTAAGATTAAGGTTGAGAATAAGAATTAAGTTTAGGTGTAGGGTAAAAGGATAGGCACAGGAATAAATGCTTACTTTTTAAAAGCGAAACACTTTTAATAACCCAAGCTTAGCGAGGACACAAAGCTTATCGGAGTAATTTATTTTAGCTACGAACTAAAAGCTACAAGCTAAAAACTTATCGAAAGTAAGGTTTTAATTCTTCAGAGAAATACATCAGTGCATTTTTGACAGGAAGTGGTAGTCCGCCACCAAGCGCACATAAAGATCCAATTTCTAAAGTCTCCAAAAGGTCATTCAATAAGTTGATATCCATTTTGTATTCTGTCGTCATGGCTTTATCTATCATTTCGTAACCACGAGTTGAACCCAATCGACAAGGAAAACATTTGCCACAACTCTCATGTGCTGTAAACTGAAATAAATGTTTGATATATTCAATGACAGGGTAGGTCTCAGGTAAACAAACAAATGAACCATGACCCAATAAAAAACCATGACTTGCGAATGATTCAAAATCAATAGTTAGTTTTGACAACATAGAAATAGGCACCAATCCACCTAATGGACCACCTATGTGGATCGCTTTGATAGGCTGTCTAAATCCACCACCCAATTCATCGATCACTACGCTCATTGGTGTACCCATATCTACTTCATAAATACCAGGTTTGTGAAAGTAACCATCTAACGAGAGTAATTTTGTACCCGTAGATCTACCCACACCAATGTCTGCAAAAGATTGTCCACCATGCTGCATGACAAAAGGAATATTCGCTAATGTTTCTACATTATTCACGACCGTAGGTTTGTTGAATAAACCTTGTTGGGTAGGGAAAGGTGGTCTAACACGCACTTCAGGTCTTTGTCCTTCTATGGATGATAATAAGGCTGTTTCTTCTCCGCAAATATAAGCGCCTTGTGCTTTGATGATTTTGAATTTGAAACTAAAGTCACTTCCAAATATTTGATCACCTATCATTCCATTTTGTTCCAGAGATTGAATTGCATCAGCGACAATGTCAATAGATTCGGGATATTCTGCTCTGATGTACAATACGCCCCAACTCGCACCTGTAATATAACCTGCTATGATCATCCCTGTCAACAATGCAAGTGGGCGCTGCTCCATGATGTATCTATCTGAATATGCGCCAGGGTCACCTTCGTCTGCATTACAAACTATAAATTTGACATCAGAAGCTGTATCTCTGCACGATGCTAGTTTGAATGATATTGGAAAGCCTGCTCCTCCACGACCACGAAGACCAGATATTTTCAGTTGATCTATTAATTCATCTGATGAGTGCTTAAGACTATTTTTTAGAATAGTTTGACAAAGATGGATATCAAGATTTGGGTTAGTGAGAACTGGGGTACCATAATGATCAACGTAGTAATGATCAGTTATTTTTTCTTGGTGGGAAATGATGGTCGGTAATTCATTTATGGCATCTCCAGAATAGTTTTGGCCATTGTAGTGGAAGGAACTATTTTCGTGGCAGCGACCAAGGCAACACATTTCGCCGATCTCTTCTTTAGAAAATTGCGTATTAATTTTGTCAAAAACTTTTGCTTGTGTTCCTGCTGTCATACATGAGGTACCATTACAAACAAATATCTTTTTGCCTTGATTTTCTTTTTTTAGGAAGTCGTAGAAAGAGACGGTACCATAAATATTAGCAGCACCAAAAAGGAATTCGTCTTTTAGACGTTGCATTTCAGAGAGATCAGGTGTGCCAGTTTCTTTGGCAGCATTCCCTAAACGGTCAAAAAGATTATTTTCAAGACCTTTGCGACCGGATAAATGGCTCAAATTCTTTGACATAAGATGTGGCTTTAGATATTCAAAAATGCTAATCTCAATTAAACCAACTTCCTTTCTAAGTGTATAAAAGAAAATTATGGTCTAATTAAAATTAACATCGTGAGACTTATAATAAACAAAGCACAAATTAATCCATTTTTGGAAATGGACAAATGAATCTTGAAGAAATATCTACAACCTAAACCAAATATTAGAGTATGTTTAAAAATTTTCTTAGTTGCTAATCAATTGGTTATGGTTCTGACGATAAAAGAATTAAAGAGTTTAGTGAACTAACCGATGAGATTATTTTGAAGTCAGGTTCATAAGATATTGATTATAAAGCAATAAAAATTTAAACATACTCTTAGAATGAATTAATGATCGTGACAAATTCATCTGCATTTAGAGATGCGCCACCTACCAAACCACCATCTACATCTTCCTGTCCGAAAAGTTCTTTGGCATTGTTGCCTTTTACAGATCCACCATAAAGTATGCTTGTACTATCTGCCACTCTTTTGCCATATTTTTTCTGGAGCATAGCTCTGATAGCTGCATGCATTTCTTGTGCTTGTGCCGGTGATGCTGTTTCGCCTGTACCGATCGCCCATATTGGTTCGTAAGCGATCACTATATTTTTCATTTCTTTTGCGTCAAGCTGAAATAATGATTCTTCTAGTTGAACCTTCACATGTGCGACATGTGTGCCAGCTTTTCTGATGTTAAGTGCTTCGCCACAACAAAAAATAACTTTCAGACCTGCGTCTAGTGCTGCTCTCAGCTTTTGTGCCAAGATTGCATTGTCTTCATGGTTATATTCACGTCTTTCTGAATGACCCAAAACAACATATGGAACCTTCATGGCTGCAAGCATAGACGGAGAGATCTCACCTGTATAAGCACCTGAATTTTTATGATGACAAGTCTGAGCAGCTAGTAATACTTTTGACTTAGAAGAAATCTTTTTTTGCAACGGAAAGATATGCGTGAAAGGTACTGCGAGAATGGTCAATACATTAGCATCTCTTTCTGCGGTGGCGATGTGCTGAGCTAGTGCGATACCATCATTTATGGTGGTATTCATCTTCCAGTTTCCAGCGGCTATTTGTTTTCTACTCATGACTATTTGACTCTATTTTTTTAAGAAGGGCAAAACTAATTATTTTTTGTAATAATCAAAGAGTAAAAGCGAGATGCTTTTACTAATCCAAGCTTAGCGAGACGCTAAGCTTAACGGATGTTGAGATTAAGAATGAGATTTAGATTAAGACTTAGAAAAGGATTATGTCTTTTAAAACCGAGATTCTTTTACTAACGTAAGCTTCTCGAGGACGCAAAGCTTATCGGAAGGAAGCGAGACGCTTTAACTAACCCAAGCTTAGCGAGGACGCTAAGCTTAGCGTTGCTATCCTTGCACGTATAGTCTTCTTACCCTGCCTGATATTCTGCTTA
>JBGSOH010000088.1:0-10714 GCA_041739205.1 Saprospiraceae bacterium | reverse complement strand
CAAAAGCCGAAAACTTAAATGGACGGATTCAAAGATTTTTAATCAATAGTTATGGGACAAGAGATAGAGATTTTTTCTTCTACAGGGTACAAGTATACTTCTCCTAAAATCAACAGCACCTTAAAAAAAGATTTAGCCGATAATTCCAATTTTGGCAAAGGTTCTGTTAATGTTTGATTAGTACTGGTATTTGTATAATGTGTTGAATCAAACTTCTCATCTATCGTAACAGATTGGTTGGAAATATTATTAGGTGTATTAAATGATTCTAAAACATTGGCCGATATGTGTTTTTCAATCATTTTTGCAGAAGGAGTAGCAGAAATGACTAAAAGTTCATTTTCAGGACAAACATCGAGTATGGTAGAAGATTTTGCACTAGGTGTGTTAGGAAGATTGTCAATGGAGTGTTTTGACAGACCTTGGCTTTTATACTTATGGGATTGATATTGAGAAATAAATATGGAACTGAATGATGTAAATAATATACAGGTAAAAAACAAAATCAATCTAGGCTTTTTCTTCTTTTTAGAAAGCTCATGGTTTATGTCAAGCCACATTTTATCTTGGTCAAAAGCTATTTTATGATTTTTTACCAATGTTTTTTTGTTTAAACCTAGGTTATTTAGACTCATGCTCCTTTAAATTGTAAGTTCTGTAAATGGGCGATTAATAACTTTTTTGCACGTGACAATATTGATCTAGAAGAAACTTCTTGTATTTTTAAAAGATTAGCGATTTCAAGATGCGAAAATCCTTCTATTTCGTACAGATTAAAAACAGTCCTATAAGGTTCAGGTAATTTTATAATTTCATTAAAAAGTTCATTGGCTTCTAGTAATTCCATAGCAGATGGATTAGCGTCTGCTATGGAACTATGATCTTCTTCTCCATAATCTATGACTGTATAGGAAGATTTGATGTGTTTTAGACTTTTGTTGATACAGATTTTGTTCATCCAGGTAAAAAGACTTCCTTTGTCAGCATTGTAATTCTGTATATACTTAAAAATTGCTAAAAAACTTTCTTGCAATACATCTTTCGCTTGATCTTGGCACCCGACATATCTTACACACGTAGCAAATAAGGATTCGGAATAACGCATAAAGAGCTCATATTGAAATTGAGAAATTTCATTTATACACCCTTTGATGATGTCTGCTTCATCCTTGTCTTGGTGTTGTCTCATTTATTCTGGTCTAAGACCTGCGTTTATTACAATTTTATCTCATTTATTTACAACTAGGCCATTTATTTGACCATTAGCGTCAAAGTGAGAGTTTACTAATGGATTAGATCCGCTGTTTTTATCCACAAATACTAAACCCAAGGGAGGTAAATCTATGATGATATCATTAGCATATTTTGTGGATGCTTTTAACTCAAAATATCCAACCACTGAGGCAGAAAATGGTTTTTCAGCACTTATTTTTCTATCTAACTCGATACCATTTGCTTTTGACTTTATCCTTATTCCATTTATGCCATTTTCACTAATATCGAGAAGATTGTTTTTATTAAGATCATACCATATTTGACCTGAGATTGTTTGGTAGTCATCATTTAAAGAAACATTAAAGCTCACTCGTATGTCTTGCCATTGGTTATTAATAAATAATTTTCCTGATATATCGCCTTTCACGATTTCATCAACTTGACTGAATGAATTTAGGTTCATTGAAATATTTCTCTTGCAAGGTAAGGTCTTATCATCACAAAATCCGAAAGGAAGGATAACTCTCACAGGTTGATTAATTCCTAATTTTGGTTTATTTAATCCTAAGTCAATTTCAATAACGGTTTTATCTTCTGCATAAAATTTAAGTATGTTGCCGTCTAAAATTAGCTGTGGGTCTTTTATTTGCATGGACATTTCGTCGTTCTGTTCGACTTTTACATCAATGTATTCTGTGATAATCAGTTCATCTTTTCTGCAGGAGAAAAAGCCTAAGAAAGCTAGTAAAATTACAACTTTTGTTTTCATTTTTCTTATTTTGATTTAAAAGTAAATAATATATTTGATTTAATATATATATGTAGTCATATTGTTTAGAAAACGTTGCAGAGAAATAAGGAAAAATTAATTAAATGTCAATTTTACTTAGAAGTTAAATATTTTAGTTCATGTTTAAAACTAATATCAAGGTTCTGCTGAAAAATCAGAAGTCCATAAAACCTGAAACTTCAAATTCTAGGATCTATTTGATTATTTTAAAATAAAGAGAATGAAGTAGCCTTGATAAAGGCTGACTAAAAAATAGTATTATCTTAATGCAAACATTTAGCTATAACTAAATTGGGATATTTATTTGGTAATCAATTATTTCTTAAATTTTGGTTGACCCTGTCAATTTAAGTTATTTCTACTTACAATACCGTCGCAACCTTCAACCCTAACACAATTGCTATTATACCAAACAATAAACTAATAGAGATGTATCCTAGCCCGATCATAAACTGCCCTTTTTGTAGATATAAGTAAATCTCATAGCCAAAGGTTGAAAACGTGCTGAAGCCACCACAAAAACCAACTGCAAGCAGAAACTTAGTATGATCACCCAACTGTCCATTCATATGTTTTTGCATCAAAACTCCTAAAAGAAAACAGCTTGCGATATTAGCTATAAAAGTACCATAAGGAAATGTCATGTAGCCATCTATGACTGGGTTGTAATGTTTTGCTAATAAATATCTCAATAAACTACCAAATCCACCACCCACAAATACAGCTATCCAAGGCATCATACATTTGTTTTTGATTTTTTCTGAGCTACCATCATCGATGCAAAATATGACATACCTAACGCAAGCCCTAGTATGATAATCAGTAACATCAGATTTCCAACATTTTGGAGCATGACTGCCAAAATGATAAACAATATATTGGTCAAAAACAATACACCTGTAGCCTGCATGTGCGTGAGGCCTAGATCGATCATGATGTGGTGTATGTGCTTTCTATCGGGATTAAAAGGTGATTTGCCTTCCATAAGCCGTAAAACAAAAACCCTTAAAGTGTCAAACAATGGCAAAATCAAAATAGCAATAGCAACGGAAGGAGCCGAACTGAATGTATAAGACGAATCTGTAATCACATTATGTAATTCAATAAACTTGATCGCCAAAATCGAGCATACAGTACCTAACAGTAATGCACCTGTATCTCCCATAAATATTTTTGCTGGCGTTATATTATATTTTAGAAAAGCGACTAATGCACCACATAATGCAAATGCTACAATAGATATTTCTATACTGCCGACCAATAAAAACCATATACCCAATACAAAAGTGATCAACAATCCAAGGCTAGCTGAAAGCCCATTAATACCGTCTATAAGGTTGAATGCATTGATGATGACAATGATGGTAAAGATGGATAATATTATACTAGCAAATTCAGGTATAGCATAAATACCAAAAAAACCATATAAACTTGTAAGTTTTATTTTTGCCCTAAATACGAGAATTCCTGCTGCAAATAGCTCACCCAAGAATTTTTTAGAAGGTGACATTGGATCGATATCGTCTTTGGCACCTATTAAAAATATGATGATAAAAGCACAAAGTATATACTGAAGATCTCCGAAATAATTAAAAGGAGTCCATAAAATAATTGAAAAAACAGTACCAGCAAATATACCTATTCCTCCCAAGGATGGAGTACTAACCTTATGCGAACGTCTATCTCCGGGCTCATCCATTAGATTTTTTTTCACAGCTATATGGATGATTGATGGTATAGCGAGATACGTCAATGCAAATGAAGTGATAAAAGCTAATATAATATAGTACATCCCTAATCCTTGTTATATATTAGGACAAAGATAAACTAAAGTACCAAATCAAACCAATTATAACTAATTTTAACCTAAAATTCAATTCGTCTCAATTTGAAACCCCAATTTTATAAGGTCTTTCCAATAATTTGGGTATGATTTTGATATAACATTGGGATCTTGCACTTCTACACTTCCTAGTAAGCTTAATGGTGCAAATGCCATAGCCATCCGATGGTCGTTGTAAGTTTCGAAAAATGCTCCATCGTCTTGATCAAATATGGCCTTACCCTCTTGCATATAATATTCTACTCCTGTTTTCTTTGAGAATTTGGCTGGCATTTTGGAGATGAAAACACCTACTTTTTGAAGTTCATTTTGTAAAGCAGCTATCCTATCTGTTTCTTTTATGCGAAGTGTCTGCAATCCAGTGAAAAGTGCATTGACTCCAAGACCAGCGCACAAGACAGATACACTTTGTGCAATATCAGGTTCTTTTATAAAATCATATTCAAAAAACTCAGGAATAATTACCTTTTCATCTTTTACAATCCGAATACTTTTATTTCCAAAAACAGTTTCTACACCAAATTTGCGTCCAATTTGTGCTATTGCTGCATCACCTTGAAGGCTGTCCTCATGTAGTCCATGTAGGACAATGTCAGCACTTTTGCTTAGCCCAGCAATGATATAATAATAAGATGCCGCCGACCAATCTGCTTCCACAAAAAAGTCTTTAGCTACATATGCCTGATGACTTATTGAGATCATTTGGTTTTGCCAATCTGTTATAACTTTTACACCAAAATAATCCATCATACCTAGTGTCATTTCGATATATGGTTTTGACACAATCTCGCCTTCTAGTCTGATAGTCAATCCATCAGGTAGGGTAGGAGCTATCAGTAATAGCGCTGTGATATATTGTGAACTGATATTTGCAGGTAAGGTGATGTCATTTTTCCAAACAGTTTTAGGGCTGCTTATTTTTAATGGCGGATATCCTTCGTTTTTTATATAAGTAATGTCTGCACCAAGGAAATTTAAGGCATCAACTAAGGCTTTTATTGGTCGCTGTTGCATTCTTTCTGAACCTGTAAGAACGTGAGTTCCATCTTGAGTTGAAAGGTAAGCAGTCAAAAACCTAAAAGTAGTACCCGCATGATGTGCATCCAAAACATCTGAATTGCTATTTAAAAGATTTTCCATCGTGACGGTGTCGTCACTATCAGAAAGATTGAAGATTTCAAAATACTCTGAACATAAAGCCCTAATAAGTAGTGCCCTATTGGAAATACTTTTGGATCCACTAAGGGTTATTTCACCTTTTAAGGTTTGGTTTTTACAAGATATGGTTAAATTTTTCATAGCTATTCTGGCCAAACAAAATCTAATGCTTGCACTATATCAGGATGAAGGCTATATGCAACTGGACAAGTTCTACCAGCTGTTTCTAATATTTTTTTCTCTTTGTCCGTATATGGCAATGATGGCATCAGTATCTTGACGTCTATCTGCGATATTCTCCTAGGATCTGCGGCCATATGTTTGGTGATTTCTAGTTCGGCCCCATCTATATTTATGCCATGGTTGCGAGCAGAAATCCCCATTACCGTAATCATACAAGTACCTAGAGATGTAGCTGTCAAATCTGTAGGAGAAAAAGCTTCACCTTTGCCATTATTATCTATAGGAGCATCCGTAATGAAGGATTGTCCTGATCTGATGTGTGTACACTCTGTACGTAGGTCACCTTGATATTTAATTTTTGATGTCATTCTTGATCTTGTTTTGAATCTCTATATGCTTCTCTTGCAGCGTCTTTGGCTTCTCTTTCTTTAAGTTTTTCAGCTTGGTCTAGTTCGTCAGCTTCGTCATAGGACTTGATGATTTCTTTGACAAGCCTATGTCTAACTACGTCTTCGGCACTAAGGAATAGCTGACCTATACCGTCTATGGGGGCTAAAATATTTAAAGCCTTTCTCAAACCTGACTTTTGGTGCCCTGGTAGATCTATTTGAGATAAATCTCCTGTGATGATGGCTTTTGCAGAAGGTCCTATTCTTGTGAGAAACATCTTTATTTGCGTAGTGGTACAGTTTTGGGCTTCATCTAATATAATGAAGGCATGGTCCAAGGTTCGTCCTCTCATAAATGCGAGTGGAGCAACTTCAATGATTCTATTAGTGATCAGAAAATTCAGTTTTTCAGCTGGCAGCATATCGTCAAGCGCATCATATAATGGTCTCAAATATGGATCTACTTTTTCTTTCATATCACCGGGAAGAAAACCAAGGTGTTCACCAGCTTCTACAGCAGGACGGGTTAGTATGATTTTTTTGACCAATTTCGACTTTAATGCTCTGATCGCAAGTGCCATTGCAGTATAGGTTTTTCCAGTACCGGCAGGGCCTATGGCAAATACGATATCATTGGCTTCGCTACATTCTACTAGTAGCTTTTGGTTTTTAGTCTTGGCTTTGATTGGTTGGCCATTTTTACCATATACAATGACACCACCTGCTGAGTGTTGACTTATTTTATTATCAGCAGCATGGTCACTCACTAATAGATCTTCTACTACTTGGGTACTAAAATCATGTTTTTCTTGGATCATTCTGATCATGATCTCTAATTTGGTTTTGACTTCATCAGTACCTTTTTTGTCGCCTTTCAGTTTTACCTGATTACCGCGTGATGTGATCTGAATTTCGGGATATGCCTTCTTTAATAAGTTTAACTTTGCGTTGTTTTCACCGTATAGATCTAGTGGGTCAATGCCCTCGATGGTTAAAATTATTTCGCTCAATATTTAACTTTTGTTTGATGATGTTTAAAACGGTTTATGATACAAATAATACTAAATTACACATTACTGAATTATATATTGTAAAAAATTATAATATATAAATATTTCTTCATTTCTTTGCACACAAATATTGGACTTTATTTGAAATTCTGATAGTGATGTGCGATAAATTTTAAAAAAATAACGTCTTTTTAATGCAAATTGTTTCTTTGACCACAGATTATGGTACAAAAGATTATTATGTAGCTGAGCTGAAAGCATCCATCTTGACAAGCAAAAATGATTTTTCTATCATTGACATCAGCCACGAAACCGACAGATACGACATCGTACAGGCAGCATTTTATGTTTCTAATGCCATTAAATCATTTCCTGATGGATCGATACATGTCATCGCTGTCAATTGTAACTACAAAAGAAAAAGTGAGTATATTTGTTTTGCAAAAGATGGACATTTTTTTATTGGTCCCAATAATGGTGTATTTTCACTGATCTTTGACGATTTGGACGAAGAAAAGATTTACCTTATAAATCCGCCCAATCCTGACATTACATCTGTTAATGCCATTTTTGCCCACGCCACTGCCTATTTAGGACACGGTTTGCCAACAGAGGAGATAGGCCCAAAAGTGGCCAACTTTAATAAAAAACTTGTGATCCAACCCGTTATCACTTCCAATCAAATAAGGGCTACCATCATTCACATTGATCATTTCGAAAATGTCATAGTCAATCTTAAAAAAGATCACTTCGAAAAAGTGCGCAATGGACGTAGTTTTGCTTTATACTACAAACAAAATGATCCTATCACTTTCCTGTCCAAAGATTATGGTGATGTCTCCATTAGCGATCCATTAGCATTTTTTAACTCTTCTGGTTATCTTGAGATCGCTATGAATATGGACAAAGCAAGTTCCATGCTTAATCTCTTCAAAAACGAAATGATACAGATAAACTTCTATTAGATGATCACAAGAATAGTAAGACTTAGTTTTGATCCACAACATATAGAAACATTTTTGAGTGTATTTGCCGAGTCAAAAAATGATATAAAAGCTTTTGAAGGTTGTGAATATTTGGCACTTATGCGAGACCAAGACCAGCCAAATGTGTACTACACACATAGCAAATGGATATCTGACGAATCATTACAAGAATATAGGAAATCAGCTTTATTTCAAACCACTTGGGCAAAAACTAAGATACTTTTTAATGATAAACCATTGGCTTATTCACTTAGGACGGTGGAAGTGGTGTGATAATGTAACTATATATAGATTTAAGATAGCAATAAATCTTCACAATTAATCAAAGATTTAGCTATAATTTTCAGAATGCATTCTTGTATTAAATCTTACAAGTCGGTTAAAATTTGGCAATTCTTATATTTTATGTTTATAATCAAATATTTGGTCACCTGATCTTAAATAATTTCTTTAACCTACTATTTTTTTATAATTGTAAGTAAAAAAGGTAACATATTGATTGTCAAATTTATAACCAAATCCATGCTCTTAATTCAAAAGTTACTTTATCTATTTTTATAATATAATTTAGTTAAAATTAAAATAATTGAGAGTTTATTGAAACTTTTGCTTTATTTTGCGTCTTTATTAGACAATAAACTTGATCATTTTAAGTTTAACGTTGGATAAAAAGAGAATCAAAATACTTTATCATGCAGATATTTGACATATTGATTGTATTCATGGCAGGAGGAATAAATTACATTTCTTTTGGCAATAAATATATAAACAAAAATGTCAAACCAACATTTACTATATCTGACAGAGAACGCTTAAACAATGCTTTGCCTGTATTTAAGTTTAGATTCTAATCGTTTAAAACCACCTTTTTCTATTTTCAAGACCCGATTGTTTATTTAATATTCTTAATCTTTAGGATATTTTATTGTTTTATAATAAGATCAAAAGGCGTTTGAAAAATATGAAATTCATTGATTGTACAAATTACCAAATCCATTTTAATGATTGGAAAGCATTTGAAGGAGCACTTTTAAAGATGAATCCATCCACATGCTTTATCATTGTAGATGAGAATACAGAAAAATTCTGCTTACACATCTTACTTGAGCATGTAGATATCACTTGTCAGATAATTAAAATACCATCAGGAGAACAAAACAAAACCTTAGCAACTTGTCAGTTCGTTTGGACCAAACTTATGCAAAATGGTGCTGATAGACATTCGGTTGTGATTAACTTAGGTGGTGGAGTCATAGGGGATTTAGGAGGTTTCTGTGCAGCTACATATATGAGAGGTATTCGGTTTATCCAGGTACCTACTACATTATTGAGTCAAGTAGACGCTTCGGTAGGTGGTAAACTAGGTGTAGATTTGATGGGATTTAAAAATATGGTGGGTGTAATCAAAGATCCTTCTTATGTTTTTATATTTACTTCATTTTTAAAGACGCTAGATAATGATCAGATAAGAAGTGGGTACGCTGAGCTTCTCAAACATGGGTTAATAGCAGATAGAAATGCATGGTCTATCCTTTCTAAAGTGGACGATGTGACAACTTTAGATTTTGACCAATTGGTTTATGATTCTGTATTGATAAAAAAAGGTGTGACAGAAAAGGATCCAAATGAAAAAGGATTGCGCAAAATTTTAAACTTTGGTCATACCATAGGACATGCTGTAGAATCGTATTGGATGGATAGTAAATCCCCATTATTACATGGTGAAGCCATTGCTATAGGCATGGTCAGCGAATCTTACTTATCCTATCGAATAGGGAATATCACAGAGACTGAATTATTTGATATAAGAAATACGATCACTAGAATCTATGGACATAACCCGAAATATCTTAAACCCAAAGAAGAACTAATCGCTTTAATGCGTAGTGATAAAAAAAACCACAACGGAGCTATTAAGTTTGCATTATTAGAAAACGTGGGTCATGCTTGTTATGATGTGGAAATAGGTAATGATGTGATAGAAGATAGCTTTTTATTTTATAAAGAGCGAATTTGAATCTTTTGAAAGAGACTTTAGACTTGAGTTTTTTATAAATATTTTGTTTGCAAATGATAAAATTGTCGTAACAATGTAAATTGACATAATTTTTAAATCATTTATTTGCGACTTTTGTTACTAAGTCGTACTTTGCAACACATATTGATGGTGGTATAAAAGTAAGTATCATTTAGTTTATCCATCAAAGTGAGATGAATATGACAATTTTAATATAAATAAAAATAAACAGGTGAGTAGATTCGCATTTATATTTTTGAATCTTATAGCTGTTTTTGCCGTTTCTGGTCAAAGCATTAATACTGAGTTTGGTAAAAACCGAGTCCAGTATCATGATGATTTTAATAATTGGTGGCAATATGAAACACCAAATTTTATTACTTATTGGTACGGAAAAGCTCGTTTTATCGCCCATCCAGTGATACAATTAGCTGAAATTGATCATGATGAGATCCAAAAAGTACTAGAGCATCGTATTAATGATAAAATAGAAATCATCGTTTATGTAGATGTTTCAGACCTAAAACAAAGTAATATAGGTACGGAGGAATCATTTACAAACAAAACTGGCGAAACTAAAATAGAAGGTAATAAGATGTTTGTTTATTTTGATGGAAATCATCAGAATTTGAGACAAAAGATAAAAGAAGGTATAGCGACAGTGTATTTTAATAATATGCTTTTTGGGTCTAATCTTCAGGAAATCATTCAGAATGCAGTCTTAATGAATATACCAGAATGGTACAAACAAGGTGTTGTGGCTTATTCTGCATCTAGTTGGAATCATCTCATAGAAGACGAACTCAGAGATATTTGGGCTAGAAAAGAAAAATTTAGAAATTTTGATAAATTAGCTGAAGAACATCCTAGGGTTGCTGGCCATTCTTTTTGGTTTTACATTGAACAAAATTATGGTAAATCAGCTATTTCAAATTTACTATATCTTACTAAAATCAGTCGTGGGACAGACAATAGTTTTGAATACATTCTAAATGCTAATCTTACTACCCTTAAAGAAGATTGGAAGAATTTTTATAGCCAATATTATGTAGAAGAAGAAGGTAAGTTTGTACCCAATGCTGCGGATTCAGAAATAAGACTATCCAATAAAAAATACTCACCA
>JBGSOH010000397.1:0-2112 GCA_041739205.1 Saprospiraceae bacterium | reverse complement strand
ACCACCACTGCTGCAAATTGTACATCTGCAAATTCCGGTACTGCAACCATTCCAAATGCACCTACAGGCATGAATTTCACATGGTCTTCAGGTGAGACATCTGTTACAGCTACTGCATTACCAGCTGGATTAAATTGGGTAATAGCAACGCAAGGTTTATGTGATTCTGATACTTTGTTTTTTAATATAGATCCGCCAGGGCCAATAACATTTCCTACACCAATAACTAATAATGTCAATTGTTTTGGGGAGTCAAACGGACGAGCTGCGATACAATCTGGACCACCTGGTTTTGAATATGAGTGGTCAACAGGTGCAGTCTCACCATTTATTGGTAACCTATCTGCTGGAGAGTACTGGGTAATAGGAAGAAGTGGAACATGTGTTTCAGATACGGTGTTTTTTACAGTGGGAACTTATCCACCACTTATAATTGATGAAACTCAAACAGTTATACAAAATGCAACTTGTTTTGGCGATAACACTGGGACTATAACAATTCAAGCAACTGGAGGAACTGGTTTATTGTATAGATATAGCTGGACAAATTTAAACAATAATACTAATCAAGCCACAAATTTAGGAGCCGGTGGATATGAAGTGGTCATCATGGATAGTAATAACTGTACCACCAGAGATACTCTTTTTGTCACACAACCAGATCCTCTTGTTGCGTCTATAGATAGAATAAGAACCGTAGAGCTAGATTGTAATAATCAAGACCAAGGAAAAATTGTCCTTTCTACCATAGGGGGCAATCCAGGACTAAAAGCCTATACATGGGAAAGTGGCGTGACCGCTGATCGAGAAACAGCATCCAACCTTTCCGCAGGCACTTATTGTGCAACTGTAAGTGACAATAAAGGATGTATGGATACGATTTGTTATACACTCGTCGCACCTGCTCCATTAGTAGGAAGGCTAAATCCAACACCAGAACCTATTTGTAATGGAGGAACTACATGTATCTCTGTTGATTTCATCACGGGTGGTACAGGAAATCAGTATACTTTTCAGATAAATAATGGTATACGCTACCCTATTGATTCTTGTGTTACGGTATTTGCGAGCACATACTCTATAAATCTTATTGATTCGGCAGGTTGTAACATTGATACCATAATTACCATTGGTCAACCGGATCCTATTACAGTCGATTTAGGGGACGACTTGGACATACAGTTAGGTTTACCTTCTCCTATTATTAATGCATTAATTGATTCACCTTTTCCTATAGATACTCTCTTTTGGACGCCTTTAGATTCGCTTTTGTGTCTTACGTCAAATTGTCAGACTATTGAAGTATTTCCAGCTGAAACAACGACTTATGTCTTGACAGCCACGGACATCAACGGATGTACAGGGACAGGCGAAGTCACCGTCAATGTCAAAGATGTAAGAAGTGTTTATTTCGCCAATATTTTCACTCCAAATAGAGATGGAAACAATGATTTTTTCCAAGTTGCAGTAGGCCCAGGAGTTGCTCTAGTAAATTCCTTTGCCATATTTGACAGATGGGGCAATCAAGTGTTTTTCAAAGAAAATTATATGCCTGACGCCGCCGGAATTGATGGATGGGATGGTACATTTAATGGTAGACCATTAGATCCTGGTGTTTTTGTGTACACGGCAAGAGTATTATTTATCGATGGTAAAGTCATAGATTATTCAGGGTCCGTTACGGTAGCCGCCAAGGTTAAAAATTAATATATACCTTCCATTTATTACTAATCAACAGTTTCCTTTGATCAGAAGTTAAGAATTATTGGTGTTGGATTATTTTTAAATTATTGTAACCATTTAGCTTTAAACCCAAAGGCGTGTAATTATTGTCACCGCGGATTTACATCTGTGGTATAAGTGGAAAGCGAATACAATTTTGACAATTACTCATACATGAGCATACTAACATCAGGTATTAATTCCAGCAAATAGCTACAAAAATAGCTTTTTTGCACTGATGGAATATTATCCAAAGTCAAAAATTTAAAATTGGTCTTTTTTTAACAGAATTACCTGATTATTAAGGCATCAAATCAACTTTTTTGTTGGTAATACCGTAAAAAATTCGTATCTTTGCAATCCAATTAAAAAAAGGGTTTCGTATATATA
>JBGSOH010000607.1:0-2696 GCA_041739205.1 Saprospiraceae bacterium | reverse complement strand
ACATATCCATTGCCAGAAGCACAGTTGGATAGATTTATGTTTAATATTCCATTGGACTATCCTAGCTATCAAGAAGAGGTTAGGGTCGTAAAAAACACTACTTCCAATGAAAAATATGTCTTAAAAAATATTCTTACTGGAGACCAAATATTAAATTTCCAATCATTGGTGCGTAAGATACCTATCGCTGACAATGTTCTAGAATATGCCGTATCGTTAGCTTCTAAAACTAGACCTAATACGCCATTGGCTACCGCTGAAGTTAATAATTATATATCTTGGGGAGCTGGACCGAGAGCATCTCAGTACTTGGTATTAGGTGCAAAATGTCATGCAGCCATCTCAGGTAAATATTCTCCTGACAAAGAAGATGTCCAAGCCATTGCTAATTATGTATTGCGTCATAGAATCGTTCGTAATTATAAGGCAGAAGCAGAAGGCGTCTCAGAAGAACAAATCATCAAGAATTTGTTTTGACCAACAGTTTTTTAAATATCCCCAATTAGTCAAATAAAGTAGCTGATTTATCCAGCAAGAATTTTTTTGATCATTTAAAAGTAACAAAATGAAACGTTTGTATTTTTTGTTTATTCCCCTATTTCTATTTTCCTGTGATCCAAAGGACCTTCAGAAAGTCTTAGGCACTGTCAATTCTGTGCCATTGACCAATGCTGATATTGCATCTGGGCTCAAAGAAGCACTTAATAAAGGAGTAGATCAAAGTGTAAAAACATTGGCAGTAACTGATGGATACTATGCATCTATTTATAAGATTGTATTGCCAGAAGAAGCGACTAAAGTGATAGACAAACTGAAATTTATTCCTGGTTTTGCCAATCTAGAACAAGAAGCCATCAAAAGAATCAATAAAGCAGCTGAAGATGCTGCTTCCAAAGCAGGTCCAATATTCTTAGGTGCTGTCAAACAAATGACTTTCGAAGATGTAATGGGGATATTGATGGGAGAAAAAAATGCAGCCACCACATATCTACATAATAAAACCTATAGTTCGTTGTATAATGAATTTAAGCCTGTGATGAATACGTCGCTTAATAAATTTGGTGCGTTAGATCTTTGGACAGACGCCATCACTAAGTATAATTCTCTTCTTTTTGTGTCTAAGGTCAATCCAGATCTTGCTGATCACGTGACGTCAAAAGCACTTGTAGGTTTGTTTTCGCTTGTAGAAAAAAAGGAGCTTGGTATTAGAACAGATATTAATAAAAGATCATCTGACTTATTGAAAAGAGTATTTGCAAAGCAGGATAAATAAAAGCACAGATTTCTTCAGATGTAAAAAAAGGATGACTCATATATCAATACGAGTCATCCTTTTTTTATTATGTTATGCTTATTATTTTATAACGAAGAAAAGGAACTCTGTTTGATTTGATTATTTTTTCACCACAAATGGATAAACAATTGCCAAATGTTCCCTTAATTTTTTCATATCTCCTATAACTTCATCATACACAGAAATATTGAACATTCTTGTGTTATAAATTCTCTTTAAGATGAGGATTAATCTGCTTCTATCTTCATTCGAAATATCAAGTGGAATATTTATTTTTTCAAGTTTACCTTTTTCGTTGAAGACTAAAGAGTTGTCTAGAATTTCATTGATATGATGAGATTCATTAGCATAAAGCTGAGATTCCTGATACTTTTCTTCTATTTTTTCGAGTACTTCGTATTGGAAATCATAGAGTTTGATCATTTGTCTTCTTAGAGAATCATTTGAAATAGAATTAAATCCTCTTGACCTTATGGTTTCGAAAGGTGAAGTATTTTGAATACTAACAAAATTACGCGTTAAGGTACTGTGGTAAATATCGAATGAATCAATATGGACCAACTGACCCTTTACCGCTTTAAAAAAATATTTCACAGCATTTATACCATGCTCATGACCTAGTTTGTTCAGTTCAGCGTCTCTGATATCTTCGTCAAGACTATAATACATTTCTTTAATCGTAGCATCGATATAAGCTTGTTGCTTGAGTTCTTCGGAATAATTATTGGCCATAAATCCTAAATAAACACCAAAAACTACTACAAAAAGTTCTGCCAAGTACTTCAGAAGAGTCTTAGATTTTAGTCTTGTCCGATTTATTTTAGAACTCTGCACTTCCTGAAAATCTAGGGAAAGGAATTACATCTCTGATATTGGTCATACCTGTCACAAACAACACTAGACGCTCGAAGCCTAGTCCAAAACCCGCATGAGGCACCGTACCATATCTTCTAGTATCTAGAAACCAGGACATTTCTTCTACAGGTATGTGCATCTCATTCATTCGTCTCACCAATAGATCATATCTTTCTTCTCTCTGAGAGCCGCCTATGATCTCGCCGATACCTGGGAACAAAATATCCATAGCTGAAACTGTAGGTCCCGGAACACCTTCTTTTGGATCATCTTGTCTCATATAAAATGCTTTAATATCCGCAGGATAATTGGTCAAGATGACAGGCTTTTTGAAATGTTTTTCAACCAGATATCTTTCGTGTTCTGATTGTAGATCAGCACCCCATTTTTCGATAGGGTATTGGAATTTTCCTTTTTTATTAGGGGTCGAGTTCTTCAGAATTTCTATTGCTTCTGTATATGTCAATCGCTCAAACGGATGCTCAAGACAGAATTTTAATTTTTCAATTAAAGACATTTCAGATCGTTCAGCTTGTGGCTTGGTTTT
>JBGSOH010000591.1:0-3979 GCA_041739205.1 Saprospiraceae bacterium | reverse complement strand
AGGTGATGCATTATTTGTCGATGATACACGACAGTCAAGACTTTGCTCATGATGATATTTATTCATGCCTCTATCAAAATAACAAGTCACCAATGTTTTACTTTTGTTTTTCCAGTCATCATAATAGAAAAATGGCGCATTGAGTGCTCCTATCCCTTCCACCCATATCAAGTCTCCGTATAATGCTTGATTTTCTGAAAGCTCATGCTGAAGGGTTATTTTTTTACGTATTCCACCATCATTAAACATAAAATCTTCTACACCTACCACTACTGCTATCCCGAAACTATCTGGCAACTGAAACCTATCATCA
The DNA here is from genome assembly GCA_041739205.1 of Saprospiraceae bacterium. Classification (GTDB taxonomy): domain Bacteria; phylum Bacteroidota; class Bacteroidia; order Chitinophagales; family Saprospiraceae; genus OLB9. The sequence goes on along the minus strand of JBGSOH010000591.1, from coordinate 3,666 downwards.
ACTTTCAACTTGAAGTTATAAAGTCTTTGGTCATATGCCCAAAAAGATCCTGGTCTAGTGTCAGATACGGCCAATGCTGCATATCCCAATGCTGACCATCTTACCCTTCTTATGTCTTCTGTAAGCTCATCAGTATTGCCGTCTTTATAAAACACTTTTTTATATACATTATTACCAAGTTTTGGATCAAACATTATCGTATCTATTCCAAAGTACATCATACGATTATTTTGGCTACCATTTTCTTCTTGAGTATGATAGTAAAATGCTTTTTGCTTCAGGTTGAGTTGGTCAAACATAGTTACATAATCTTCTAAGACGACTTCTACTACGTCAGAACATTTATCCTTGCTCATACATCCATAATCATCTACTTTAATAATCCATGCGTGTTGTGTCGCTTCATCTATATTTCTGTATTCGCCAAAACCATAAATGTTGTTATTTTCATCTACTATGATGTCAGAGAAGGTACTATAGGCAACATTAAAAGTATTGCTATTATTAGGCCCGAGCTTATCCTCTCCTAAATACTCTCTATAAGATCGCTCCCACAACAGATCGCCATTGTTTGATATTTTTGCGATGTACCCATTTCTAGCAAGTGTGGCTACCGAATCGGTATAACCATGATATCCTCCCACCAAATAATCTTCGTTATGCTTGATTAATTTTATAAATAACTTTCGTGTTCCTGGAAAGATAGGAACTTTTTGCTCCCATAAAATTTTTTTATCTTGTGATAAACAAAATAATGAAGGCTTATTTACATTTAAGGGTTCACGATAGTCAATAAAAATCATATTATTATCCTTATCAACAACAAAATCACAAACCCCTTTATATTCTTTAAATCCTTCATCTTCCCACTCCCAAAAGACTTTTTTAGTTTTATTGAATTTAAGAAATCCTTTTACACTTTCACCCCAAAGCGGAAAATCAGGATCCCTAAATAACCTTTCATACATAAAAACCAAATTTCCTTCCATATCTTTAGATACGTATCCACTTTGTATCTGGCCTATTCCATTGATCTCCTTATGGGTTATCAGAGTGTCCAATATGCCATCTTTTGATATCCAAATCAGATAAGCATAAAATGAAAAATCACCGTATTGAGCTTGTCCCTGAAGCACTATTTGGTCGTCAATCTCAACCATGGAGTTGTCAGCCACATAACTGGCATCTGGTATAGTATACGATTGGGACCACAATGAATCCAAATTTCTATTTAATTTTAATATACAATGTCTATTTTCATAAATACCTGAAATCAATATATCACTATTACTATCAATAATTAGTCTTCTTGGAAAACTATAAGATGATACTTGTTTTAACCAATGATTTCTCTGTTTTTTTACTATATTTCCTTTTAAGTCCAATTTACTTATTTCCAATATACTGTTAACAAATGCCAATGTATAAATTGTATCATTATGAAGTACACTATTTATGAATAACTTTCCTTCATTTATTGAATTAGGAAAGATTTTTGAAAAGGTATTTTGGCCGTTAATAAAGTTTATGGCATAACTAAATAATAATGTTCCAAATAATATAAATATTTTCATTATCTTTTTTTTTCTATACTAATTTAGATAGTAAGTGTAATTAAAAAATCACACTCACTATCTAACTATTAATAATTATATTTTGATAAGTTTATTATGGAAAATTTGCTTTCCTGCGTCTACAATCTTGATAAAATACATACCAATAGGAAGTGAACTTATATCAATTGATTTGTTACTTTCATCTTGGTCTAATATTTGGTTAAAAACGACATTGCCATTCATGCTTGTAATGATAATTTCGCATTTGCCATGAGGTGATTTTACATTTATATTAAATATATCATGCGCAGGATTAGGGCTTATACTAACTAATTCCACAAAATTAGGATCTTCTATTGATCTAGGAAGTGAAATTGAACCCATTCTTGGATAATCCATATCAATGTACTCGCCAGTTAACCCCGTATATAGACCACGTGCAAAACCACTCAAAGGGTCATATTTAATACCAATATTAAGCAAAGTTGTCTTGTCAACACTGCTTAATGAAAACCCTGGTCCAGTTGTTAATCTATTCAAATTAATACCTTGTACTGTAACAAAATCAAGTTCTTCCTGAGTTACAGGAGACATCTGACCAAGAAACGAACCTGCATCTGAATACAATCTTTCACTAATTAACGCGCCTAGGTACGATGTTTTGGTAATAAAATCGGTTTCACTAGCAAACTCAGATCTTTTAGATGTAAGCTCATTATTATCTTTCAAAACAATTATGTATTTCATTTTTAGTTTTCTCAGACAATGTGTTTTTATTAAAATTTTTGATTCCAATGATGCTATTAAGGCATAATTGTAAGGATCATTAATTTTTGCTTGGTTAAGTTGAACTTTAAGAGTTGATATTTGACTCTCCAAATTAGTCATTGCGGCAAATATTTGTGGTTTTGTCATGACCGCAGGAAATTGACAAAAATCTCTCTGTGGTGGTATACCTGGCGGTAAATTTTCACAATAATCACTTGCTTCTGTTGAAGTCAATGACCTTGAAATCGTTGTTGTAGATGCATAAGGGTATTTACAAGATGAAGAAGGCGTATTTTCTAAAATAAAATATTGGGGTATGGCCCAAACCGAGCCATCAGGAACACTGGATCGTCTAAATGACCATGTACCTCCTTTTGAAAAACAGTTACCTGCTTCTTTTGTCTGAGTTACTTGTTGCAAAGGATGGATGCCACCAGAGCTATAAGCAGCGACAAAAGCTGCAACATCATAACCACTCTCTGTAAAGCAGTTTTCAAGTATGGATGTGCCCAAATTCGTCCCAATAACATAATTCCCTACACCATTACCGTTATATCGGTTTCGTGAGACAATATTTTCTGCATCCCCAGTCCCAAGCTGTATGGATCCGATATCACAACCACTAAATATATTTTTAACTAATGAATAATCTGTTAATCCTTCGAAGTTAACACCATATTCCGTACCATTAAAAGTGTTATCTACAATACTTGTTTCTGACTGATTAAAACTTGCATCACTATCTATTCCATACGTGCCATTATTAAAAGTATTTCCCATAATAATAGATCCATCATACAATGGTATACTTTGCATTAAAGAAACACTTCTACTTCCAGTTACACCTTCAATATTTGGACAATTTAATACTTTGACCCATGCATCCCAAGCCAAAACACCAATTTCGATAAAATCATTGAAGGTACAGCTATTAAATTCTATTCCATTTGCTGCCCATATTGTTGCAGCCTGATTATGTCCACTAAATGTACAGTTAATAAACTTACTTTTATCTGTTACAGGATTTTGCATGAATGCCAATGCTCGTTTATTATTAGTAAAATAAGAATCCTCTGCATGTACTAATCCACCCCAATATTCTGCATAAAGTGGCCAAGGATAATCATCATTAAGCATGGATATTGCAGTATTGGCTCCTGATATTTCTGCGCCATTGATCATAAGAACTGTTCCTGCTTGAGTTGCCGTAGGTGAGATAAAAGCGGATACTGCTTGCCCTACAGATGTGTTTCCTTCTAGCGATATACCTCTCCAATGCGGCCCACAGTAATTAGTCAATTCACCACCATCGATCACAAGTTTTGCGCCTCTTTTCACTACG
>JBGSOH010000544.1:0-6852 GCA_041739205.1 Saprospiraceae bacterium | reverse complement strand
AAACTGCTCTAAATGGTGGATCACTCACGTCTTCCATAGGAGCAAGAAGTAAAGGAAATTCACCCAAGTCTGTTTTACCGATTTTAACCATGTAAATATTAAATATTTATTCCACCAAAAATACTAAAAATTATAGCTCGCACCAAACCAATATTCAATTACGGCACCTTGGTATTCTCTTGCTTGATCATTCACTATGTATAATAATTCAACTCCAAACCTCCATTTACCTGCGCCACTCATGTAACCTAATCCGATTAATGGTGTATTTGATTTAGCTTCTTGTATAAATAAATTCCCGACTTGATCTTGAACAAATCGTTCATAATCCATAAATGCATACTCACCTTGGATATATATTTCATTTGTAATTTTACCTCGTGCATGAACTAATCCTCCATAACTCGTGATAGATGGGTCTGGGCCTATTGCTGATAATTGATCATAAAACAACTTTCCTCCAATACCAGCAGTAAATCTTTCACTAATTTTATACCCTACATTCATTTTAGTAGATATGGACAAACCATTAAAGAAGCCGAGGTTTCCAAATCTGAGTTCAGGATTAATTTTCTCCAGAAAACTTGGTTTATCTTCTTTTTCTTTAATTCTTGCCTCCTTTTTCGAAGACGTTGTTTTTTTTCTTAATTGTGCATTAGCATCATTTGACATCAAAAAACTTATTGCCAAAATAAATACAACTTGAAAATAATACTTCATATCGTTCATTATTATATTAAACAGCGTAAAATTAAGTAAAGTATCAAACTAATTTGATACTTACTTAAACTTTAACGTAAATTTACAAATAAGTGTTACGACATTTCCTAAAAATATATCACCAAATTGTAAAAATCTAGAACGCTATACCATTATTATACGGCTTCTTTAATTCTTATTTGATCGTGGTAATCTTGCTCAGCAGATGAAGTTACCTTTACATTTCCCTTATTTTCTCTAATCACTCTCGAAAACAAAGAAATCTCTGGGTCTGATAAAAATTTCCAAACCAATGATGACCAAGAAGTGTGATAAGTCAATGTTTCATAATATTCAGGCGCTATTCTTTTAATCTCAGGAAGCTTATTCCATGGAATATAAGAAAAATCGTGGTGCTCATTATGGTAACCTACATTAAACGCAAGTTTATTTAAAGGTCCATAGTAGCTATATGTCTCTTGTGGAGAATCAGTCAGATAATGTTCTTGTATCCATCTGCCTCCCAAAGGATGTAAACCTACAGAAAAGAAAAATGATGCCACTAAATACAAAATTGGCATTAATCCGAAAAAGTAAATTAATAATAGGTCAAACCCAATAACCACTACAAGGTCTACCCAAACCCAAACACTTGAAAATTGGATTTCTCTTAATCTAGGTGGTCTTGTTACTTGGAATATTGGGTAAAACAATAACCAAATCGCTTTTCCTAAGAATGAATTACCTATTAATTTAGCTTCCCATACACTTGGTATGTCTGCGTCTATATCATAATGTCCTTGAAATGCATGGTGCTTAAGGTGGTATTTTCTGAACTGCACTGAACTCGGAACAGCATTAGGCAGATCACAAAGAATACCTGCCCAAATATTTGCTACCCTACTTTTAAATACCATATTATGTGAACATTCATGAATCAATGTAAATAAGGCATGATTTGCAAAAGCGCCTATTGCATAAGCACAAAGTAATACCAACCACCAACTCTGATCACTTAATAGAATTGAAATGGCAACCTGAGATGAAACAATTCCTGCAATATATAAAAAAGTATAAGGATTCCTACCCATCAATTCCTTGATTTGTGGATACTTTTTAATAATTTCTTTAGTTCTTTGGATATGTGGTTCCGGACTTTCAGAGAAAATAAAATTATTTTCCATAATACATACTTGATTTTGATGGGTCAAAAGTATAAAATTAAAAAATTATTAACGGAAGATTATTTATAAATTATTTTTTTATGCCTTATTTTATGGTATTTTCATGTTAATTATGGGAAGTCAAAAAAATAAATATTTGATATTTGTTAACAAATTGTAAAAGTATTGTACTTTCACCATTCCAAATATTTGATCATCAAAAACAAGACAATCCATGAAAATAAGAGAAATTAATGCCATGCGCGGACCTAATTATTGGTCAATCAGAAGACACAAACTTATAGTCATGGTTTTGGATTTAGAAGATATGGAAACCAAGCCATCAAATTTAATTCCTGGATTTGGTGATCGTCTCAAAGCTATGTTTCCAACGATGTACTCTCATAGATGTTCTGAAGGTTGTGATGGTGGTTTTTTTATGCGTGTAGACGAAGGGACTTGGATGGGCCACGTAATCGAACATATTGCTTTAGAGATCCAAACACTCGCAGGAATGGATACAGGATTCGGTCGTACAAGAGATTATGGTGAAAAAGGTGTATATAATGTCGTATTTTCTTATATCGAAGAGAATGTAGGTAGATATGCCGCTGAAGCAGCCGTCAAAATCTGTGAAGCACTCATAGCAAATGAAGTTTATGACTTAGAACTCGACATTCAAAAAATGCGTGAGCTAAGAGAAAGTGGTCGATTAGGCCCAAGTACTGGATCGATCGTCGAAGAAGCAGCAAGCCGTGGCATTCCATGGATAAGATTGAATAAATATTCTCTTTGCCAACTGGGTTATGGTGCAAACCAAAAAAGAATTCAAGCTACTGTGACTAGTGAAACAAGTAGTATCGGTGTGGAAATAGCTTGTGACAAAGAAGATACTAAATTCTTGCTCCAACAAGCAGAAGTAGAAGTGCCAAAAGGTGAAATCATCAGTCGGGAAAGTAGTCTAGAAGCAGCATGTAGATATGTAAAATTCCCATTAGTGATCAAACCAATCGATGGAAATCATGGTCGTGGCATCACTGTAAATATAAATAACTATGAAGATGCCGTAGTTGCATTTCACGCAGCGAAACAAGTATCTCAAAAAGTAATCGTTGAAAAATATATCACGGGTGAGGATTATAGACTCCTTGTCATAAATCATAGACTTGTCGCAGCTGCCAAAAGAACACCTGCCCATGTCATAGGTGATGGCAAATCAACAGTCAAAGAACTCATAGATGAAGTTAATTCAGACCCAAGAAGAGGTTATGGGCATGAAAATGTATTGACCATGATCACTTTAAATGAATTGACAAAAACCATTATCGCAGCAAAAGGATTTACAGAAGATTCTGTCATTCCATCAGGTATGAGACTTATCTTAAAGGATACTGCTAATCTAAGCACAGGTGGTACTGCTGAAGATGTCACAGATATTGTCCACCCAGCGAATGTGTCGATGGCTGAAAGGATATCGAAAATTATAGACTTAGATATTTGCGGTATTGACATCATGACGAGCGATATCAGTCAACCACTTTCTGACACAGGTGGTGCCGTATTGGAAGTAAATGCGGGACCTGGATTTAGAATGCATTTGGCTCCGACCAAAGGATTGCCTAGAAACGTGGCAGCTCCTGTGGTAGATAAATTATTCCCAAAACAAGGAGATACTGGTCGTATACCTATTATAGCTATAACAGGAACTAATGGCAAGACAACCACAAGTCGTCTAATCGCCCATATGGCTAAAATGCATGGTTACAGAGTAGGATATACCACAAGTGATGGGGTTTATATTCAAAATAGGATGCTGATGAAAGGAGATTGTACAGGTCCTGCTAGTTCTGAATTTGTTTTAAAAGACCCAACAGTCAATTTTGCTGTATTAGAGTGTGCGCGCGGTGGATTATTGAGATCTGGACTTGCTTTTGCACATTGTGATGTAGGAATTGTGACAAACGTAGCTGCTGATCATTTAGGATTAAAAGGTATTCACACATTAGATCAACTTGCTAAGGTGAAGGGTGTCATCCCTGAAACGGTTTTACCATCAGGATACGCCATTTTAAATGCAGATGACGATCTTGTTTACGATATGCGCAGGAATATTAGTTCACATTTGGCTTTATTCTCTATGGATGAAAATAATCCAAGGATAAAAGCACTGCAAAGAAAAGGAGGAATCACAGCTGTATTCGAAAATGGTTATGTCACACTTTGTCGTGGAGAATGGAAGATGCGCGTCATGAAAGCAGATCTGATCCCACTCACTTATGGTGGGAAAGCTACTTTTATGATACAAAACATCTTACCTGCGATTATAGCAGCTGACGTTCAAGGTATCAGCATAGAAGATATGAAAGCGGCTTTAGAAACATTTATCCCTTCGCCATCTCAGACACCTGGGAGGTTAAACATGTTTCAGTTTCAAAATTTCCAAATATTATTAGATTTTGCACATAATCCTGCTGGGATGAAGGCTTTGCAGAAGTTTACCGACAATATAGAAGCCACAAACAAAGTAGGAATCATAGCAGGTATTGGCGATAGAAGAGTCGAAGATAATAATGAAATGGGTAAAATCATTGCAGACATGTGTGATGAGATTATTATCAGACAAGACAAAAATTTGCGTGGTAAAACCGAACAAGAATTGATCGAAATGATTAATAATGGAATAAAATCAGCACATCCTGATAAAAAAACCACCATCATACCTTCTGAAAAAGAAGCCATACTTCATGCTGTTAAGAATGCAACCAAGGGATCATTGATCATTGTTTGTAGTGATGTTATACCTGATGCATTGGATTTGGTGACAAAGCTGAAGGAGCAAGAGTTGAGCGGAGAAGTTGTTTTTGGTATTTGAAATTCCATTGTTTAATATTTTTAAATATATTTGATGCATCCATTTTCTATTGCCATCCATGGTGGCGCAGGTACTTTATTACGAGGACAAATGACATCTGAAAAAGAAACTGCCTACAAAAGTGTACTTCAAGAAGCACTTGATGCTGGTTATAATGTACTAGAAAATAAAGGTAATTCTTTAGATGCGGTAACTGCAGCTGTTACAATATTAGAGGATTCTCCACTTTTTAATGCTGGACGAGGCAGTGTGTTTACTGCCACAGGAAGTCATGAAATGGACGCATCGATTATGGAAGGTCTCACGCTTAAAGCGGGTGCTGTATCTTTATTAAAGGGAATTAAAAATCCCATCTTGCTTGCTAGAGATGTGATGGAAAAATCCGAACATGTTTTTTTAGCAGGTGAAGGTGCTCGCCAGTTTGCTTTAGAATTGGGATATACTTTTAAAGATGATGCCTACTTTTATGACGAACTAAGATACCAACAATGGCAAGAAATTAAAGATAGTGATCATTTCCAATTGGATCATAGTCTTAAAAAAGATTCAAAATTTGGGACAGTAGGTGCTGTTGCATGTGATGCTTTTGGAATTCTTGCGGCGGCTACTTCCACCGGTGGAATGACCAATAAAAAATGGGGCCGTGTAGGTGATAGTCCCATGATAGGTGCCGGAAATTATGCTAATAATGCCACTTGTGCAGTAAGTTGTACAGGAAGTGGAGAGTATTTTATCAGAGGTGTGGTGGCTTATGATGTCTCTTGCTTGATGGAATATAAAGGGCTGAATTTAGCTGAAGCAGCTGCCGAAGTGATACATCATAGAATATTGAAAATTGGTGGAGATGGAGGACTAATCGCAGTAGATAAAAATGGCAATGTGACCCTTCCTTTTAATACAGAAGGTATGTATCGAGGGTACCGAAAATCAAATAATGAGTCAGGAATCTTTATTTACAAAGAATAAAGCCCTACAAAATCAGCATCCATAGGCAATACTTTGATCGCTCTTTTTTCGATGTTAAATCGATCACCATTCGCTAGTACGTGAGTGGTGAGATTTGTAAGCGTCATGGGTGTGCCTTCTTCTAGAATCTCGATATTATTGTGTTGTAATTTATTAGGATCAAACAAAATAACCATTCCTGAGCCTATCACTTCGAAATCATTACAGTTCTTAATGACTAAACCAGTGTCTTCTGCAAGACCTACGCCAATCAATTTAGGAAATCTTGCTACTGCTTCCGCCAATCTTCCGAATCTTCCACGAGAAATGAAATGCGAATCAATCACTAACTTAGGAATAAAGCCCATTCCTTTGGACATTCCAACTGCGCCTTTGAAAAAAGACTGAGAACTGCTACCACCTGATATCATTTCTCTAGACATACACATCGCTCCTGCGCTCGTTCCTGCAATGACGATGGGTTCATTCTGATATCTTTCTAACATTATTTTGTGAATGATTGTACCTCCTATCTTGCTCGTGATCTTTGACTGATCGCCACCAGAAAACATAATACAATTTGCTCTACGAATTAAGTCAATACTATCTGCTTCTTCTGATTGTTCTCTCTTTCGGATATCCAAAATATGTACATTGGTACATTCTAATTTAGCAAAAGCTTTTTTGTAATTACCTATGACTTCATCAGGAATACTAGATGCCGTAGGAATAACGACGATCATAGCATCTTTGCCACCACTTTCTTTGACAACTCTTGCCAATATGCCTTCGGTGATATATTCTAGGGTGTAAATTTCACTTTTCTCGATACCTTTATCTTCGTTTCCACCTATGGGAATAAGGATTCCTTTTACGTTCATTTGCTTGGTATTTGCGGTGCAAAATTAGGTCAAATAAATAAGAAATTGTAAATTATCACCCAAAACTTACTAAATCAATGGTTTATGGAATTCAAAAATTGTCTTTTGATTGGATTAATAATCAGTGTTGGGAAGGTCTAAAACAATGAACTTAATAGGATTAATTCCATTTATAATTAGTACATTTGACCATCTAAGCAATCATATTAATATATACGACATGAAATTAAGTCATTCGATTTTCCATAAATTTATATTTATTTTGTTCGTTTTGGGCTTTATGAACGAAGGT
>JBGSOH010000538.1:0-1887 GCA_041739205.1 Saprospiraceae bacterium | reverse complement strand
CATATCCAACTGTTGGTTTTTCGGTGATTTCTTGAGCATCCTGTTTATATATATTTTGATATCACAAATTTATAACATGTGTCCATTTTTTATCCTATATTTGTATTTTATTATTTCAATACTTTTCGGAGTGGACTCAATTATTAAGTCTTTGATAGTTTTTGAAATTATCCTAGTCTAAGTTATGCGATAATTTTAAAAGAGGTAGTTTCATAGCCTTTTTGGTTTTATTAAAAAAAATTATAGCTTCAATTAAAGTGGTGTGTAAAATTACTGATAATAACCAATGGTTTTACGCCACCGCATTTTAAGCACGCCAAGGATAGCTTCTGACACAATATTGGTATTCATTTTGGAATTGCCTTTTTCTCTATCTACAAAAGTTATAGGCACTTCAATGATTTTGAAACCTTTTGACCATGCAAAATATTTCATTTCAATCTGAAAAGTATACCCAATAAACTTGATTTTGTCTAGATCTATCGCTTCTAATACCCGTCTATGGTAACAAATAAACCCTGCTGTCGGATCATTTACGGGAAGCCATGTGATGGTCCTGACATACAGAGATGCACCATAAGAAAGTAATAATCTATCTTTTGACCAATTTTTAATATTCCCACCTTTTACATACCTGCTGCCGACCGCCATATCAGCGCCAAGTTCTTTACAGCCATGTAATAATCTATTAAGATCATTAGGATTGTGGCTAAAGTCTGCATCCATTTCAAATATGTAGTCAAATCCTTTTTCAAGGCCATATTTAAACCCAGCAATATAGGCCGTACCCAATCCAAGCTTACCTTTTCGTTGTAATAGGTGGATTCTAGTGTTTTTTTCTTGCAAAACTTTTACAACATCTCCTGTGCCATCAGGCGAATTATCATCTACTATTAGTACAGAAAACCGTTCGCCTTGTTTCATCACAGCTTCTATGATCGAATGTATATTTTCGATTTCATTATAAGTAGGGATAATAACAAGATAAGATTCCAAAGTATAAATATATTGCTAGATTAAGTTACATAAACGCAGAAAATTAAGTTTTAGCGTTGTGTATTTAAAAACAGATGCAAATATTAAAAAATATTATAAGAAGATACCCATTTTGAGCTAAAAATGATATTATTTATTTTTTATAACTGTTATCTTTTCTAAATTTATGACATTGAAATTGTAATTATAATTAACAACTGATGGTTATTTTGAGCTTAAGTTTACAATTCCTTGGATAAATTAGATAAGTAAAGTTTTATGTAAATAAAAGAGCCTAGCTGAGTAATCTTACCCTACTAGGTTCTTTTTTAATCTTTTGTCTAAAATAGTGCAGTGCGTTAGATTATTGATTTACAATTTTAACCATTTGTGTACCTTTTGATGACGCAAATGTCAAGAAGTAGATACCTTTTGGATAAGATAATAATGAGAAATCTGCATGAAAGCTCAAGCCATAACGTTGTACCATAAATTGTTGAATTCTCTTCCCCTGAGCATCCAAGATAGATGCTGATAAGTGATATTCATTAGTGTTTTGATTTGATATCGTCAATTGATAAAACCCATGACCAGGATTAGGCGAAACTTTTATTATAGGAGAATTTGCATGATCACTAGTACTTGACTGAAAGCCCAGTGTAACTGATGAATTATAAACACAATTACCATCATCAGAAAGTACTACAATATTATAAATACCAGGAATTAAGTTTGTAAAAACAAAAGTATCTCTGAAAGTAACGCCATTATCAATGCTAAATAAATAAGGAGAAGATCCGCCTATAACATTTAGTAAAATTACACCATCATTTGATGTGTTACTTGTACAGGGTGTGATCTGTATAATTGCATCAAGGGAACAACCAGAATCAGTGCAAAATTCATCAGAAA
>JBGSOH010000535.1:0-4602 GCA_041739205.1 Saprospiraceae bacterium | reverse complement strand
TGACCAAATTCAATCAAAATGGACAAAGCCGATTCGTGACTTTGGCATAATTCATAATCAAATTCTTATTATCTTTGATCAATTTTTAGAAAATGCCTAATTTTTCTTCTCTGGAGTTTACACATTATTTTTTACACTCTCGTGACAACTCTCTCGTCCTAAACTACACTCCCTCCAAGTACTTCACAGCCTTCTTCAAGTACTATAAAAATTGCATTTAAGTCTCTCATATTTAAATTAAGTGCAAAAAGATTGTTTTTTTTTGTAAACAAGTTTGCAAATCCTAAAGGGAAAGTTGCTTATGAAGAAAGCAGACTAGATATATAGCTTTGACATCCAAAATTGAGATAATAAACAATGAATAAAATTACTTTTCCAGCTTTATCATGTAATATAAATATTCAACAGTTTTTTATCCCCAGTTTTGAATAGCTAAGCTTCATACCAAACTAATTAATGCATCTAGTGAAAACATATGATTTTTATAAAACTATCTTATAATTATATAAACCATTGTGGATGTTCTAATAGACCTTTGTGGCATCAACAATACTGTTGTCCATACAAAATAATCATATGACCACTTCACTCAAACTTACAGACCTTTATATTGGTCTAGAAAAAAAGATAAATGCTACCTTTATCAAATTACTTTTTTTGCTCCTCTTTTTCTGTGCTATTGCCACTCAATCAGCTACTGCCCAAGCAAATGGTGACGCTTACAAAACAGCCATTGGTGTAAAATTCTACCCAACTGGTGTGACCATAAAAACTTTTATGAAGCCAAATCTTGCTTTTGAAGCAATAGGCTATTTCTGGGAAAGAGGAACAAGGATCACTGGTCTATTTGAATACCATTACAGCCTAGTGCCGAGTGGAAGACTTAAGTGGTATATCGGACCAGGCGCCCACGTGGGTTTTTACAAAAACAACTTTTTTGAAGGTGGCACTAGTGTAGGGATTGATGGAGTACTTGGTTTAGATTATAAATTTCCTGGCATTCCTATTAATGTTTCATTAGATTGGCAACCATCATATGAATTTGGAAATTACGCAGGTTTCAGTGGCAATTGGGGAGGCGTAGGATTGAGATTAGCATTGTAAAAGTACTTATTATATCAACGAGAGAAGCGACAAGCTAGCTCTCAAAGTTAAAATAGATTACAAAATTGAAAGATTTTGTAATCTATTTTACTTTAACACTTTATCTAACCTGTCTTTTCACACTGGAATTAACCATCATTTAACTTCGATATTAAAAATTGACATCTTTTTGGGTTATCTTTGCAGCCCTAATCATTTATAACCATGCGAAGTTTATTAATTTTTACCTTTCTATTTTGGGGTGTATTCTCTACTTTCGGACAAGCTGTAGTCATTAACGAAATAGACTGCGATACACCCGGTATTGATGACAAAGAATTTGTTGAGTTGTTATCTTCCTCTCCCAATTTCCCATTGGATGGATATGTCCTTGTCTTTTTTAATGGATCAGACAATGGTGGCAATACTAGTTATCTTGCACTAGATCTAGATGGGTACACTACCGATATTAATGGCATACTTTTGATAGGTAGCACCACTGTAGTACCTTTTCCACAATATATTTTACCTACCAATGTCATACAAAACGGAGCAGATGCAGTAGCCATTTATCATGGAAATGCTGAAGATTTTATAGAAGGCACGCTTGCATTTGTAGGTGCTACTTTGGTAGATGTGCTGCTCTATGACACTAATGATGTAGACGCCGTATCAATGATCAATATATTTAAAGCTTTTAATCCTAGTATACAACAAATAAACGAAGGAAATACCAATAATACCAACTCCATTCAACGAAACAATGATGGTACTTACTTCTCTGGTGCGCCTACACCAAGACGTCTGAATGATGGCTCAGGTATAGTCTTAATAGGTGTGCAATCAATCTTCGAAAAAACACATTATGATGAAGGTGAAGTTTTAGACATTACTATTACAACAGAACAATTGGTGGAAGAAGATCTTCCCATTTCCTTTACTTTAAACAATGGCAACTTTAACAGTGCAGATTACTCAGGAAATACAAATTTGACTATTCCCAAAGGATCTAATACCACCAAAACTACCATTACACTGATAGATGACAATCTTGATGAAGGTGATGAAATCATGAAATTAAGGCTCTCTAACCTTCCTTCCGATTATCTACCGCTCAATAATAATATTGAGATCAGAATCGTAGACAATGATTTTAAGGTAGCGGATTTTGGTACACCTATCAATCCTACTTATGGAAAAGTAAAAGGTACTTTTGCCGCTGACTATTACGACAGTTTGGTTGGCCTCTCGGGCGATAACCTTAGAAATGGCTTGCAAAATATTGTTGCAAATCCAAATCTCGTCCGCGCACAAACATACAATGACCTCATAGCACTCTTGAGCGATGCAGATCAAAATCCAGAAAACAGTAATCAAGTATGGCTTGTATATCTAGAAAAAGGTCGAGCAAAATTAGACTTCCAACTATCATCTGACAATGCTAACACATGGAATCGCGAGCACACTTGGCCTAGATCTCGCGGTGGCTTTAATAGCATCGAAGCAGATGAGACGATAGATGGACCAAATGTATTTTGGCCCACCAATGCAGATTCTACTCGACATGCAAACTCTGATGCACATGCGATCAGAGCAGTAGATGGTCCCGAAAATAGCAGTCGCGGCAATCAATTCTATGGTGAATATAATGGACCAGCAGGTACTTTGGGGAAATTTAAAGGGGATGTCGCTCGTGGTATTTTCTACCTCGATGTAAGATACAATGGTCTAGAAGTTGTCAATGGCTATCCTGATGGCGTAGTTGGGAAATTTGGAGATCTCGCTACTTTATTAGAATGGCATAGAAACGACCCTGTTGATGACTTTGAAATGAATAGAAACAATGTCGTCTACGCATGGCAAAACAATAGGAATCCATTTATTGACAATCCAGAAATGGTAGAATATTTTTGGGGAAATAAAGTCGGTCAACCTTGGCAGAAAACAACTTCTACAAAAAATCTGAATACACATCAATATAAGATTTCTCCAAATCCAACTCAAAACATCCTTCACATAGCTGGTATCGAGACAATTACAACCGTAGAACTTATAAATGCGAATGGTGTATTGATTTCTAAAAAAGAATACTCATCAAATACAAACATCGATTTGCATGATGTACTGAAAGGATTGTATTATATAAAAATGACCAATGGCAAAGGGTCTATCACCCAGAGTTTTGTAGTGCAATAGCAGTTTATAACTTGCAAATAATTTTAGGTAATAAGAAGGTTCTTACAACTATTGTTTTACATTTGCAATCATTAATATTATACTTACAAATCACTTGATATGATGTTGCGTACATTTTGCATGTTTATCTGTATATGTTTGACGTTATCAGTAACTAGTCAAAACACTTTACAGTCCCCATTACAGTATTTTTCTCATTATGGAAAACAACATACGTTCCACCACCAAGTATTGGAATATGTAAAACATATAGATGAAAAAAGTGAGATGGTGATGATGAAAAAATTTGGCGAAACATATCAAGGTCGACCACTTAATCTTATATTTGTATCTAGCCCAGAAAACATCAAAAACTTAGAAGATATTCGTCTTACAAATCTGTACAACTCAGGAGTGACAACCACCAAACCAAGCAATATTAATGAAAAAGCACTCGTTTGGTGTAGTTTTGGTGTACATGGCAATGAGGCAGGCACGACTGAGACAGTACCCAACTTTATATATCAATTAATCGCAAGCAAAGATCAAAACACCAAAGATTGGTTAAAAAATGCCGTGGTAATCATTGACCCAAGTTTAAATCCTGATGGGTATGATAGATATGTTCATTTTCTAAAAAGTGTGTCCGGTGTGAATGAAAATCCCATCCTGTCACATAGAGAACACATGGAACCTTGGCCTACAGGAAGGTACAATCATTATATGTTTGACATGAATAGAGACTGGGCTTGGCAGGCACAAAAAGAATCAAGAGATAGAATATCAGCGTACAACCAATGGCTACCACACATCCATGCTGACTTTCATGAGATGGGTGCTAATGCAAATTATTATTTCGCTCCCGCTGCGCAACCATACCACAAATTTATGTCCCCTTTCCAAAAAGATTTCCAAGTAGAAATCGGTAAAAATCATGCATCTTACTTCGATAAAAATGGATGGTTGTATTGGACAAGAGAAGTATTTGATCTTTTTTATCCGAGTTATGGTGACACTTATCCGACATATAGCGGTGCTATCGGCATGACCTACGAACAAGCAGGAAATAGCTCTTCAGGCAGAACCATTCAACTAGAAAATGGAGATACCCTTACCATTCAGGAAAAAATAGACCATAATACTGTGGTTGCACTTTCCACCGTAGAAATATCAGCAAAAAATGCAGAAAAAATCATCTCCAATTTTAAGAATTACTACACCGAAAGTATTAAAAATCCGAACGGGAAATATAAAACATATGTGCTAAAATCAAGTCCTGGTATTCAAAGATTAGCAGCATTATTTGATAGAAGCGGAATTCAATATGGGTATGCTACGCAAAAT
>JBGSOH010000526.1:0-8151 GCA_041739205.1 Saprospiraceae bacterium | reverse complement strand
CCGATGAGTTACATCGGCAGAAATGATAATGGTAAATTTACCAATATTACACCTGATATCTCCGAAGGTTTGTTTAAAGTAGGCATGATTACATCTTCAGTTTTTGAAGATTTGGACAAAGATGGTATTAAAGAACTCATTTTATCAGGAGAGTGGATGCCCATAACAATTTTTAAATTTAAGGATGGGAAATTCAGAAATGTCACTGCTGAATTTGGCATAGACAAACAAATAGGTTGGTGGGAATCTGTTTTTGTGAAAGACTTAAATGGAGATGGTTACCCAGAAATTATTGCCGGTAATGTTGGACTTAATACTCATGTAAAAGCTAGTGTAGAGCATCCTGCTACGTTGCATTATAAAGATTATGATGGGAATAGTTCCCTTGATCCAATCTTGTGTTACTACAATGGTGACAATAGTTATCCCGTGGTTATGAGAGATAAATTGCTTGATCATATGATTGTACTAAAAAAGAAGTTTTTAAGGTATAGAGATTATGCAGCAGCACCTTTGGACAAAATTTTGACAGCAGAACAAAGAAAAGGTGAAATCGTATTGAGTGCAAATACCATGGCAAGTATGGTCTATTATAATAAAGGTGGGAAGACATTAGAAAGTCAAAAACTACCAATCATGGCGCAACTGTCCACATTAAAATCAGTCATAGACCTAGATGTGAATGGTGATGGTTTTCCAGATTTAGTAACGGCAGGAAATTATTTTGGTACAGAAGTACTTTTAGGTAGGCATGACAGTTCTATAGGAAATGTATTGATAAATGATGGCAAAGGCAATTTTAAAAACATGGCTGCTGCCAATAGCGGTTTTAGTGTACCTGGTGATGTTAGACAAATAAGGAAGATAAAAACACAAAGCGGATCTAATATACTGGTGGTTAGAAATAATGATAAGGTAAGTTTGATAAAAGTAAAAGCAACTGAAGTAAATTAATTTCTATTTAAATTGTAGTTCTTTTTCCAATTTAATATTTTTTCCAATTTATATTTGGCCAAGTAAATATTCTTAGGTACTTTTGGCCAAACTATAGATATGAATTGGTCTGAATATCCTTACTTAAGAATTGCAATATCCTTTGCTTTCGGAATTTTTGCAACTGAATACTTTGATTTAAATGTATCAATTATATATGGATTTACAGCGTTAATTATTTTTATCTATGTTGGGACAAGTGTATTTTTGACATACAAGTTTACAAAATCGCATATCTCTGGATCCTTATTTATATTATTGTTTCTTTTTTTAGGCATGGCGATAATGTCTTTTCGAAAATACACTGATACCAATAAGATTATTGGAACAGAAACAAATAAGAAAATTCTATTAACAGGAATAATTAAAGAAAATCTAAAATCAGAATCAAAACAAAGATTTTTAATTTCGACAGAATCCTACTCTAAGTCAGATAGTTTAAATTTATTTCACTCTTGTGACTTAATTGTTCAATTCGAAAAGACGGACTCCGTTGCAACAACTTATAAAGTAGGAAATCAAATAGCTTTTAATGCTAAATTATCGCTGGTTAAGTCTGCATCTAACCCTGAAAGTTTTGACTATGCGGCATTTTTAAAAACCAAAGGTATTTTCCAACAAGCATTTGTCAAAGAAGGATATCACCATTTGATATCAACAAACCAATTTAATGCTTTTAAAACTTTCGCGGAAACTACAAAAACATTTACAAGCTCGACATTACATAAATATATCTCTAATCAAAGTTCACTCGGAATAGCAGAGGCCTTACTCTTAGGACAAAAAACGTACCTTAGCAGCGATACTTATCAAGATTTTGCGGACACAGGTGCCATCCACGTTTTATCCGTTTCTGGTCTTCATGTAGCTATTTTTATTAGTTTATTTATTTGGTTATTTGATAAGATTAAGTCAAAACATCAGGGTGTTAAATTTATTCGGGTCATAAGTCTCATATTAATAGTGGCTTTTTATGTGGTACTGACAGGAATGTCACCTTCGGTGTTACGAGCTGGATTTATGGTTATACTGTATATTGTAGGTAAAAATTACTTCAAAAACACAAATACATACAATATATTATCTATTTCGGCTATCTGTCTGCTTTGTTATGACCCATATTATTTGTTTCAGATTTCCTTTCAACTTTCCTACTTATCGTTATTAAGTATTCTCTATTTCCAGCCAAAAATCAAGAAATGGTGGTTACCTAAATCAAAAGTTTTACAATTTATTTGGGACTTGATAAATGTATCGCTTGCAGCACAAGTACTTGTTTTCCCTTTGACTATATTATATTTTAATAAATTTCCATTATACTTTATTTTGTCCGGTATCATAGCTGTACCCTTGGTTACCGTTTTAATTTATTTAGGTACATTTATTTTCGTAATTGAATTCATATGCAGTGGATTTAACGAATATATTTCACCTATATTTAATGCATTATTAGATTTTTTACAGTTTGCCATTTCATACCTGGCAGATTTACCTTATAGTAAATTAGATAGTCTTTGGCTAGATCCTTACGTCTTAATATTATGTTACATAAGCATCCTATTATTTATGATATGGCTAGAGTTAAGGCAATATAAATTTATAGCTTCATCTTTAGTTGCAACATATTTGGTCATATTAAGTATCCATTGTCGACCAGTTCTTATGTCCCAAAAGGATAGCTTATTTATTTATGATGTCTATGGTGGCGTTTTAATAGATATATTCAGCAATTATAATGTGCAAACTATCCGAAGTAGCACCGTTTCAGAAAAAACTATCAATTTTGTGGCATTAAATAATAGAATAAAAAATTCTTATGAATTGAGAAATAAATTTAATTCTTCATTAGATTCTATTCATTTGTTTAAACTTAAAAATAAATATATCTATGTTTTAGATGGTGAACAAGATATAAAAAGGCTTATAAGCGACTTGAATTTAGATGTTTTGGTGATTTCGAAGTCCAAAGTTTCTTCTCCAGAATATGTTCTTGCAAAGCTTAACCCCAAAATTGTGATACTAGACAAAAATGTTCCTCCATGGATAATTAAAAAATGGGAAACTTACAGTGACAATCATTTGTTTAAACTTCATAATGTAAAAAAGGATGGCGCATATTGTGCTTTCTTTTAATTATAAAGTGTAATTAGTCAATAACAAATAGATATTAATGGGTCCGGTCATAGTTAGGTATTTTATTAGGTTTTTACTTTTAGGAATATTTTTTATATCACGAAGATACATTGAGCTAAACAAAACCACACTAGCACATTTGTACGATTTTCTGCATAGTATAGTCGAGTTTTTGATCCTATTTACAATAGTAAATATTGTGACTGCGGTATTGATAATGATATATAGATTGCGGAAAAACATTCCATATAAATATACGGACAATGTCATTAATGGAATTAACAACCTATACTACATCATAGTGACAATCGGTGTGTTAATGATGATTTTAGGTTTTTGGGGGATAGATTTTAAGGATTTATTGACATCGCTAAGTATCGTTGCAGCAGCAATAGCCATTATTTCTAAGGATTATGTGAGTGGGATTATAAGTGGGATCATCATTAGTTTTTCAAAAGAGATCAATATTGATGATTATGTAAAAATTGGTGAAAATAAAGGTAAAATTATTGATATAAACCTAACAAAAGTGGCTCTACTGAATGATGATGATGACATTATTTATATACCAAACGATAAAGTGTATATGTCTGAAATTATTAATTACACCAAAAGGGAAATAAAAAAAGTAAGTATAGACTTTGAACTAAATTTAAATTATCTGACCACCATTGAATCCTTAGAGAAAAATTTATCTGAATCTTTAAAGAGTTTCCATCAATTTATTGAGCCAGAATCATTCAATATCAAAATTGTAGATGTTCACCATGATTATTTAACCTTAAAATTTCAATACAAACTAAATGAAGTAAATCGTGACATTGAGAGAATAATTAGAAAGAAAACTATACGATTAATAGCAAACTCACTTAAACAGGTTTAAGGTGTGTTCTTAACTGAAAGAATGAGATAAATACGGCAGATGAATGCTATGGCAAATTATAAATTGGAATTACACAGTAATAAAACCATATACGGTATTTTATATCTTGATTATTAGTTCTTCAAAATATCCTTGTTAAAAGAAATTTTCCAAATTTTAAATATATCAAAAAAAAATATCTAAAATGTAGTTTGTTATTGAAAATCCTATTATTTTTGTATAAGATTTATTAATAACACCTAAATAAAATAACCTTTTTTAAATTGTTATGAAAACTAATAAGCCAAAAAAAGTAGTAAAAAACCCTTTTGGACCTGATGTCGAAACCATAAAGCCAAAGAAAAAAATGACATCATATGAATCGAAAGTGGATTTAAAGTCTAAAAAATTCTGGGAAGAATTATACGATGATGAAGGAGAAGAGCTAGAAAAGTACTTAAGATAAATGTAAAATTTTGTCAAAAGAACGTTTTTTCCTACAGGAATACCCTGAAAAACTAACATTAACAAATTATTGTGAGCAAAAGCAATAACATTTCCCGTACCTTAGACGTATTATATATATAAATTTTAATCCATGAACAATTTTTTGAAGAATGCAAAATCCTTCTTCAGTAAAGTTTTTACGAAAACTAAGAAGGTTGTCACTTTTCCTCAGGAGGAAGAGCATGACATGTTTATTGGTGTTTAATTCAGGTATCATTCCGTTCCCCCCAGGAATTTTTAAACACAAATACACACAATTAAATGTTAGAAAGCGATCACGTGGATCTTTTTCTAACATTTTTTTTTGTACTTTTACCAACCATTATGTTTGAATTATACGTCTAATATTAAGGTGATATAAAATTGAAATTCATTTGTTTAACCCAAATCAAAATATTGACGAAAAATCCTTAATCAAAGGATGTACAAATAATGACAGAAAATGTCAGGAACAGCTGTATAAACTATATTTTAGCAAAATGTTCCAAATGTGTATGAGGTACACCCAAGACGAAGATGTCATTTGTGCAATTATTAATGATGCATTCCTTTCTGTATTTAAAAATATAGGAAAATTCGAGTCGAGAGGATCATTAGAAGGTTGGGTAAGAAGAATTACTTTCAACACGATGGCGGATTATTTTAGGAAAAAAAACAAAGAAATAAGATTTCTGAATATTGATGACTACGATTATAGCATTTCAGACAATAGTGCACCTATCCATGATTATGATGACATTATTTCAAAAATCGATACGCTGTCAGGTTCCATAAAAGAAGTATTCGTGAAGTATGCTATAGAAGGATATAGCCATAAAGAAATAGGGGAGTACCTACGTATTTCTGAGGGCACTTCTAAATGGTATTTGTCAGAAGCAAGAAAAAAATTACAAGCTTTAATTAAATATTCCAATAATAGCACATATCAATATGGAAAATAAAAGAATCAATAATATAATGAATAAAAACTGGAATGCCATGGAAAGCATTCTAGATAAAGAAATGCCTATCCAAAACAAAAAACGTAGGATTCTTTGGGTATGGATGTTTGTGTTTGGGATTATTGCTTTTTCAAGTGCTATTTATGTATCAAATCAAAATACTGACAATAATGTAAAATTTAAGCAAGAAGAAAAACTTCAATCTAGGGAGTCAACAAATACCCAAATTGCTAGTAATACTAATGAAATTTCAAATCTAAACATAGAATCGTCTGCCAATGATTCTCCTACACAGGGTAAAGGTCGTAGAGATAAGATCCTTTCCAAATCTAAAGAAACAAATTTTACAAAACAATCTATTCATAGGCAAAAGAATCTAATAGTGAATAGTGAGCCAGATATAATAAATATCGCAAAACTACAGGAAGACCCTTCCATTATGACACAGTATGGTACTGAAGATTTCGAAAAAGAAGAGAGTCACATTATATTGCCAGAAGTATATAATGTTGATCAACTAAATACAGTAGCCATTAATTCACTTAACTACCATCATAACTTACCTAGTATGACCGTCAAAAATAATGGAAACAAAAGTACTTTTAAGTTAGGGGTTATTACCGGTGTAGGTACAACTAGTTTCAATGCCATTTCTTCGACTTACTTAGGTGTTCAAGTAGAAAGGGGACTCAATAAGTCACTATCATTATATTCTAATCTAGGCTGGAGACAATACAAGGGGACAAATACAAATATACAATTGAATAACAGTAGTGTAAAAAACTTAGAATCAGCTGCTAATTCAACAAATTTAAGTTTAGATATGGACTTGGGTGAATTAATTATAAATGACATCACTAAATCTCTAAATTATGCGGAGATCTCAGGAGGTATTAAATACCGAATAAATAACAATTTAAATATATTTGGCGCTTTTAACTTAGGCTACCTTATGAGTGAATCTTATAAAATTGATGAAGAAACTCAAGCTCATTACCAAGACCAAACGGGTGTTAAAGATTTAAATGAATTTTTAGTTGAAGCTGAGCAATCAACACAACATCAAAAACTAACATATCACTTGAATCTTGGCTTAGAATATAAATTGATTAGGGACTTCTATCTATACGGAAATGTCCATCATTTTTTAACATCAAACAACAATAACACATACTACAATACCTTCCAGCTAAATTATAGCAACAAGAATAGTAAGCAGTGGTTTGAATTAGGACTAAAGTATAACTTTACAAAATAGTTATAACAAGTTGATAATTAATAGGGTAGGGCCGATGTATTAAATGATTATAAATGCAATCTGCCTTTTTTACCTAGTAATACTTCTTTTGTTTCTACTCTATCAGGGTCTGGAACACAACAATCCACAGGACATACCGCTGCACACTGTGGTTCTTCATGAAAACCAACACATTCTGTACATTTATCTGGAACGATATAGTAGAAATCATCCATGACAGGTTTCTGTGGTGCTGCTGCATCAACAATAGATCCATCTTCAAGAGTGTAGTTGCCTTTTAAGTTAGTCCCGTCTTTTATTGCCCATTCCACGCCGCCTTCGTAAATAGCATTGTTGGGACATTCTGGTTCACAAGCTCCACAATTTATACACTCATCAGTAATGATAATCGCCATTTTATTTTTTTATCTTAAAACACTAAAGAAGCCACAAAGTTAAAGCAATTTTGCTACTTTTTCTAGATATTTACTCACTATTGTATGTATGATAGAAATCAGAATATACGCAACAACAATGTAAACGATAGATTCATATTTATAAATGATAGCTATTATCACTGAAACTATAGCAACGATGTAATGAAAAATATTATCCTTCCAATGTTTTGTCATAGACTTAATGGATATCATTCTAAAGCCAAAACTCAACATCATTGCGCTCATGACAAACGGCGTCAATAAATAATACACCTTGTTGTTGAAAAATTCATTAAAGAAATCACTATTATTTTCAAGCGCAAAAATGATTCCTATATAGAATAAGGCGTTAGCAGGAATTGGTAATCCTTGAAAATAAACTCTAGATGGTGAAATGTTGAATTTAGCCAATCGTATAGTCCCAGCAATAACTATTACAGCTGGTACGACTTTACAATGCCAAGAGTCATCGGGGGCTAATAAAAAATATAAATATGCTGGCGCAACACCAAAACTTACGACATCTGCTAATGAATCCATTTGTTTGCCAAACTCACTGGTTACGCCTAAAGCACGGGCCACCAAACCATCAAGTCCGTCAAATATAAAACTGCATACCAATAATATAGGACTCCAATAGAAATCACCAATTTGTATGGCGGCAAATCCACAAACTAAATTTCCTGCCGTGATAGCGGATGGAATATATTTTCTCAAAACAAATTATTTGCTGCAAACATAAAACAAATTAATAATATTTGTATCGAAGAGCGTATTAAATGAAAAAAGATTTTAAGTAAAGCAGTAAGATAGACACAGTAAAGCTAATAGTTATTCATTCTATTTAACATAATATTAATTATGGGTTGGTTGTTTACTGGTTTTAGTTTTCAAAAAACAGATATAATTGATAATTAATCCTGTTACATTCTCTTTAAGCATAACTTTAGCAATGCAAAGAGCCACATCCAAAAAATGAATGTGGCTCTTTGTTAATTTTAAAGGAATAGATCTTAAAAGCCCATTCCCATTCCACCCATA
>JBGSOH010000516.1:0-14509 GCA_041739205.1 Saprospiraceae bacterium | reverse complement strand
AGACCACACCATCAAAAACAAAGTTTTGTTCAACACAAAGTGTATCCTCTAAGGTAAAAAATGATGGTGGCAAAAATGAAAGATTGATATTGATAATCGAGTCGCATCCATTACTAGCTTGATTAGCGAGTGTAAGTTGGTCGGTGGGATTGGTAGCATCATAATCGATTCCATTGATATTGATAGACTCACCTGCACAAAGTGTTTGGTTGATATTATTGTTTTTTGGACCTTCGAAGTTTAGTTGTATATTAATCACAGAGTCGCATGTGATGCCGTCAGAAGATGGAATATTTTCTGTGCCTGTCGGATGATTGACATCATATCTCGTACCATTGACCAATATAAACTCGCCATCACAAAGGGTAGGATTTAGGTTTTCCAAGATTTCATCTGTGAAAGTTAAATTGACCACCACAGTAGAATCACAGCCTGCCTCACTACCGCCGATAATGATTTCTGTGCCTGTAGGATTATTAACATCATAAGTGGTTCCATTGACAAGTAGGGATTGTGTATTGCATAATGCTTGGGTTAGTGTGCTTGTTACTTCTGGTAAAAAATTGAGATCAATATTGATAATGGAATCACATTGACCTGATACCTGAGAAACCACAATTTCTGTACCTGTCGGATTGACTTCATCGTAAGTATTACCATTGATGACGATACTTTCTCCTTGACACAACTGACTATTTATAGTACTGATTCTTTCTGGAAAAACGCTAAAACTGATGGTACTGTCTATACCTTTTCCAATACAATGTTGATCCGTGAATTGTTCTATTTTGATGGTCACAACACCTGTCAAATCATTATAATCAGCAGGACAGAAGGTCATCAAATAATTGTTATTAATGGTGTTGAATGTGTCCATCTTAATCAACATATTATTCGACAAAATGGATGTAACCACTTGGTATGGTCCTTGCCCACTTAAGGTAAAACCTACATCAGCACAGGACGATACACATACATCATTGACGGAAATTATTTGGATTTGTGGTTCATAGAAGACAACAGGAACGCCTGCCGAAACAGCAAAACAAACATCCGTAAAATCAATATTACCTTGCAAAGTTGTATCGACTGAAACCGCAGATATATAATACGTTATACCTAAGACACCATTACTAGGAAAACTAAAAACTGGCTGCGATGATGTCGCCAATATATTGCCCAAAACAGTACCTGCATGATCATGTAACACAAATACCAATCGATCATTATCCGCCAGGATGCCATCGCTGTTGTAGGATGCTGTCACGTTTTCTGAAACACACACTGTCAATGGTGCATTTGTAAAATCCATCGTCCCTGCACTATTTGCACATGCACAATTTTTACTGCCTTGCAAGATGACGGCTTCACATCTATTGGCATCTGTAATGGTAAATGTGTATAACGAATTAGATGGAAACGTATCTGATACAAAATGACTTGTAGAAGGTAGACCGTTAACCTTATATGAACTAATATCTCCTTGACTAATATCAAAAGATACAATATACGTTTTGGTCACTTCATCACAAATGGCAGTTAGTCCAGAAACTATGGGTGAATTGGCTATGCGGACATACGTACTATCCGTTACATAACAATCATCCGTAGGTGTAAAGGTCATAATATAATCTCCTAATAATCCAGTGGGATCAAAAGTATTATTTGTTACCCCTACTCCAGACCAAATACCTTCCATTACATTTGGATCATTTAAGGTAGTAAGATCGAGTGGTGTGGCATTTAGACATAATGTATCAGCACCAAGTTTTGGTTTCCCACCAGACATCACATTAATATCTATCTGACTATTCATAAAACATCCATCACTTGTAGTCAATTTGATATAAAAGCTTGTATCACTTAGTAAAGTGACTTTGGAGTTAGGTAATTCATTAGTAGGGATATCAGGTGAATTTTTATAAAACTGAACTTCATCATCTATACTAGACACTACATAATCTTTTAAATTGATCGTATCTCCATAACAAACTTGGATGTTGTTTGTAACTTGAAAAATGGGGTCATCAAAAACACTGATCGTAAAGGTAGCTGGGGTAATACATTGATCATTAGGCGTAAAAACCAATTCCACATCTTCGTACAAACCACTAGGGCTAAACAAATTGCCAAAAACACCAGGGCCTGTCCAAATCCCAGAAATACCCAAATCAGTCACAAAAGTGTTCAAATTGATCACGTCACCTGATTGGCATATTTGTGTACCTGGCAATTGGAATGGTGCGTCCGGCATGACTTCAATTACAATGGTTCCATTCGCATAACAAGTACTCGTAGGATCAAAAGTTAAGATGATTTGCCCTGACAATCCAGATGGATCAAAAATATTTCCCGTCACGCCTGTGCCACCCCATACACCATCAATACCTACAGGGTTTATGTAGGTGGTTAAATCAATTGGAACAGCATTTTCGCATACATCAAGCTCTTTATAAAATGTAAATTCTACTGTTATGTATACATCAACACTTTCGATATAACTACATCCATTTCCTTCTATACTAATATAATACGTAGTTAATGCTGTAGGCGAAACGATGCTACTTAATAATTCATTCAAATTTGAAGGTGGGTAGTCATCATGAAAAGTTACCGTATAGCCTGGTTCTACAGTAATTAATGTTGCTAAATCTATACTCTCTCCAAGGCAAATCTGTCCTGGTGTTATGTCAAAGTCTGGAGGCTCTGGGACAGTTGCCGTCAACGATAATGGTGGGTTAAAATATGGTCCACAATTGGTAACATATCCTCTGATTGAAAATATAGTATAAGTACAATTTCTACAATAAGTGTAAATGAGTGTATTGTCTATATTGTCATCAATTCCATCAATAAAATCATTGTCTGTATTCACCCAAGAAAGCCCACTATAATAATATCCATCATCACATATTGTTTCACTTTCTATCCAGTACACACCAGGTGTAGGAAAAGTGATTACAAATGTATCACAACAACTTGTGCCTCCATCGATTAAGGTGAAACTGTAATCTATTGGGTCTGAAATTAAAACTTCTAGCGTTATGGGAATGGGATCAGAATCGCAACCATTTTGTGTAATGACTGCATAGATTACAGTAGTTGGGCTAAAATAAAATTGTGAAAGTGGAATTTGTATGGTCAAATTAATATCTTCATAAAACGACACATTAGCAGACCCAAAATGAGAATTTACAATGGCATTTAAATCAAACTCAGCAAATCCAGGGGTGGACGATTCGCATTGTTGATAATTGTATGTGGTCCCAGTTGGTTTGGGTATTACTGTAATATATATTTCATCTCTTGCTGTACATCCTGAAACATCTGTTACGGTAACTTCAAAGGTATTACTGGAAGAAATGTTCAGCAATGTAATGGATTGGGTTGTTTGACCTGTAGACCATAGATAAGTATCGGGATTGGGCGCTGTGTTATTTGCTATCAGAGTGACATCATCACCTTCACATACGGTAATACCAGGACCTAGGTCTACAGTGAAAGGACATATATTTTTCAAGGTTGGATATGCTGATTCTTCGTTACAAATAGAAGAATTTGCATAAGATTCTAGACAAAAAAAGAACATAACAACCCATAAGATCGCCATGTTTATCCATACCTTTTTATGCAAAACTTTTAACGCCATTTATCTAAGTTGAATTTAAAAACATTAGATGCGATGGTAATCAGAATAATCTCTTGTCTATTCCTAATCTCTAATCTTCATTCACAAAAAATTCATTCTAAACACAATATTCCCAACAAATATAAATAAAGATCCGACACAAACTGATATAATTGGATATTTTTATCATAAATATCAAAATTAAAATATAATAATTATAGTATTGTGCAGAATTTAAGTAGATAAGATATTGAATAAAGGAATCAACATTTAAATAATATCTTACATCAATCTGCAAAAACATTTAAGGGTACATACGCCACACTTAGCATGGATATTAAAGATTATTGGAAATAAAAGTGATAAGGTAGATAAGGTTTATAGGCCTTGCAAATTGAATTTATAAATTGTCAACTGTAGCGAGCTTAAGAGCACCTTTAAGCGAAAAATATCCAGGTAACAAATCGCTCATCAGTCTTCACTTCACCCAGCATAATGGTCAAAAGGTGGAAGCAACAAATTTTGTAGGGACATAGTCCTGTAATCTTTACAGAAACATGGTCATAACACCTTATTGAAGGGGCGTAGCCCTGGAATCATAGTAAAACGTAAGTTAACATGTTAATATTTAGACTATTGGCCTTACTATGAGATATAACGATTTCTCATCTACACCTACCGTTTTGTCTAGGTCATTATGTGATAATAGATCAATTATGCATCTTTTTACCTTGTTTATATATTTCAAAAGTTGTTAAACAATCAACCAAGTTGTAGATCCACGCAAAAGCCTCTATCCTAGCAATTCAACTACAGAAAAAGCCTATATTTACCCAATAATATTTCACTCCACTTTGGAGCGCCAAATCATATTTGCCGGAAAGGGGTAATCTAGTTGAAGTGATATAAAATCTTCTCGGGAAACCGATTCCGCTGCGGAACTACTTATCATATTACTTTGACAAGGTTGTTTAGTGCGGATAGTCCAATAATATTCGTTGGATAAGGGTAATCTAGTCAAAGAGACTATTAAATACTTTATGAGATTAGATTCCTGTGCGAAACTACTTATCATATTTCTTTGACAAGGGTATCCAGCGCGGAAAGCCCAATAATACGTGTAAAATTATAGTATCCAGCGCGGAAACCCCAATTTTACGATTTTTATGCCTATCTCCAAAGTGGAAACCCCAATTTTACAATTATTTTGCCTATCTCCAGAATGGAAACCCAAATATTCTTGTTAGACAAGGGTTTCCGCGCTGGATACCCATATTATGGCCTTTTTTGGGCAGTTTTCAGCCCTTTATATTCATACTTTAGCTTTATAGATGTCACATTTAAGCTCTCATCTGAATATGATAGCTTATTTCTGACCACATTCATATCTTCATATTATAAAGATGGGCTCTTTTACTTTTTCTTTTATGTATTCTTTTTTAGAAAAGCTACGAACTTATGAGGTTACCTAATAATATTTATATTTGGGATACAGTAACTCTGGTGTAAGTAAACTTGACTTACATGTTTAATAAATGGTATGAAGTGAGTTAAGGTTAAGGCTAAGAATAAGACTACGTATATCCAAAAACACAGCATCCCTTAAACATTACACAATTCAACATTAAATAATTAGACATTACACAATCTCATCATAATCCCTTATCATTGCATCACAAAAGACGCACACATGCAAGAAAACGAAGTCATCATTGTCGATCAGATACCGCCTTATATCTACACTCAACTCGCTTATCAAGCTGCACGATACGCTATCATTTCTTCCGCATTTACCTATGATCGAATGGACAAAAACGACATTCAAAAACGAATCATCAATATTATAAAAGGAAAACTCGCTGAAGGATTGTTATACTTTTTTTGTAATGAAAATCATATTTACCTAGATCATCAGTCTTGTAGCACACCATTTTGGATGGCTGATTTTAGAGACTTCTTATATAAAAATGGCGAATGGGATGTCAAAAACAACTTCATCTATGCCACAGACGAAAGAATGGATCAAGAAGCTTTGACAAATTTACCTACGCTTGTTCCCAATAAAAACACTCGAGATCAGTGGTCTAAAAAAGATAAGCTTTTTGTAGAATATTCAAGATTTGGCGCTTACCTATTCACCTTCATGCGTCTAAGACCTGATCAAAAAGACTTTTTTACTATTACATTCACTGCGGATCAATTGAAGTTTTTGGAAGACATTAGCCATAGTTTTCACAATACAGCGCATAGTAAAATGCCATTTCTAGAGTCTTGGTTTTGGAAAGAAATTCCTTCTTTTGATCTTGAAAAACAGATGGCCACCCACTATTACCCTGAACTCATCATCACTTCTTGTGCTAATCCTAGATATTGGAGCTTATTCCTAGATACGGGACCAACATGCACTGAAAACAATTATTTGGATACCCAATCACCAAAATGGTACGAAGTAGTCAGTGAAAAATTTGTGCGATTTATGTCAGGCATGATGGTCACTACCATAACCAACAAAACATGTCCTGTATCATTATTGCCTTCCTTCTATTCATTACATCCACACTTAGCTCAAAGTATAAAATACGGGAGAATTAAATAAGTAAACGAATTCATAATATTCTACTCCAAATCATTATCTATCAGATAGGTAATTGTTAACAATTAATACTCAATTGATAATCATATATTTCCCTTCATGAGCAGTGGTAAAAACGTATGATTAACATTCAATCTAAGAAGCTGTAGTGAACAAAATTAAATATTTTTTTCTACTCAAGGGAGCGAATTTAAAAATATTAAACTCTTATAAGTATTACTTTGATTCATTTAATCCATTTGTATTATGAAGACGTTAATTTCCACTTTGTTTTTCACCTTATTTTTAGGTTTATACACACTAAAAGGGCAAGATAATTTAAGAATAATCGGTGCTATTGAAACGTGTGTAGGCGCGTGTGAAACATATACACTAAATCTTTCAAACAGTTTTATAGAAAACGTAACAGTATCATATCTTGATTCACCGAATACAAATGATTGTTATAATTATACGGTAGAGAATCAAAATGGAATTTTCACGGTTTGTTATAATTGTTTAGGTAGCTATTACATCGATGTTTTAGCTTATGATAATACGGGTAATTCTTTTACTGATTCTATTTTTGTCTATGTCACCGAGCTTTCCGAAATAAATATATTCCAAAAAGATAGCATCGAATGTCACCAAAACAATCCATCCGATGACTGCTTAAAAGCTTGTGCAGGCTCCACTGTTACTTATGGATACAGTCATCCAAATCCATTTCTTTTAGTCACTGCTGATGTGGTAGGAGCAACTTCTTATGTTGTAGATCAAGTAAAAAATGAAATCACTGTCACATGGGGGAATGGTGGATCTGGAGGCATTAATCTAACTGCATTTGGACAGGGAACACAATGTTTTTCTTTTGGAAATCTATGTGTAGAAATAACCAATGACACAGAAGTTGATTTTAATATTCCAGGATTTGATTTTTGTGTTGGCGAATCTATTGAAATAACACCTTTAACACTTGACGGCATCTCTTACAGTTGGGACTTCGGCAATGGACACATTTCATCTGACATCTCACCTGTCATTTCTTACGACAAACCAGGTACCTATCAAGTTTCACTTACGATCATCACAGCATGTGGATGTACAGCAAGTATTACCAAACCTATCATCATCAAAGAAAGTTATCTACCTGTCATCGATTGTAAATCTACCATCTGCGAAAACACTGAAATGACCTATACCACTAATTCAGACTGTGGACAATTCTTCTGGAAAATTATAGGAGATGGCACGATAAAAGCTGGCGGTGGTAGTAGTGACAACTTTGTTACGGTAGATTGGGGACAAGGACCACTAGGCATCATCGAACTAGAAGTAGCTTCGTGCAACTTTGACTTATGTCCTAAAAAAGCCATCTTTGATATTCCTATCATTTCAGAAAATGCAAAAATAAATGGTCAGACCATCGCATGTAAGGGTTCAAATGAGATGTACAGTATTCAAAAATATAATGCTACAGATTATCAATGGACAGTCACAGGTGGAAGCATCACTGCAGGACAAGGGTCAAATACCATCATCGTAGAGTGGTTTTTTGGCGATCAAGGAACAATAAATGTAGTCTATGACAATTGTTATCTCAAATGTGGTGGCTCAGACGAACTTACTGTTGCTTTGAAATCACCTTATAACCTGAATACAGATGCTACCCAAATATGTCATGGAGAGCTGCTCACTGCACAAACGACCAATGACCAAAACATACCTGTCATCATAGAAAACTGGGAAGTACGAGATGAAAACAATGTCTTGCTATACTCACAAAATAATGTTGCAAATATACAATATGCTATTCCTACAGGTATTACTAAAGTCATCATTACGACCACATCACCGACACATTGTAATGGAGTGTTAACCAAAGATGTCACCGTCTTACCTAAAAGCATTCTGCCAGCAGGTATAAAAGGCGAAAAAGCCATTTGCAAAGGCAATCTATATCTGTACGAAGCCATAGCCAATCTTCCCAATGCAAGTTATCAATGGGAGATCAAAGATGGCAGCACTGTCACGACCGCAACAGGTGACAACATTTTGGTCACTTGGCAAAGTGATGGGCCATATCAGATATTATTGACCCAAACAGATTTATCTGGGGCATATTGTGCTTCATCAGCAGTCACATTAGACGCAAATTTAATATCTTCTTTTACATTTTTTGGCACGGATGAGTCATGTTTGTATGCGGAATATAATCTTAGAGCGACATTTTATGAATCCTTAACATATGAATGGGAGATCACTCCATCAGATGCGGCTACCATTATCTCTCAAGAAGGTAGTGAGGTAGACCTATCTTGGAGTAAAACGGGTATACATACCATCGCATTAAAAACTTGTGCAGGCACTTATACAAAAACAGTGTTGGTACATGCACTACCTGAACCCATCGTCAACTATCCCACTACGCTTTGCGAAGGTACATCCATAGCTGTCGGCACTACTTTAGCCTATGAAGGATATCAATGGATCAATGATGATAGTACTTTTTTAGCTCTGCTTCCAATGCCAAATATAAAAGCAGGTACCTACGTCGTACAGGTTTTAGATAATAATGGTTGTCTAGGCAAATCAAATTTTACTATTGTAGAATTGCCAAAGCCGAATGTATATATATCTACACCGCAAAGTAAACATGTTTGTTTATCTAGTTCACCAGTCGTTTATCCTACCTTGCATGCATCAGAGGCAGAAGATGGTTATAACTTTGAATGGTTCAAAAATGAGTCTTCTATTGGTATGTTTCCTTCCAAATTCAAACCTTCAGACATAGGAAAATATAAAGTAAAAGTCACGGATAATTTTGGTTGTACCAATGAATCAAATACATTATCACTCATTGACATTTGCGATCCTACGACACCTCCTGATACTATAGGCGGTGGTGGCGGAAGTAGCGGGTGTATCTCTAGCATTGGTTCTGTAGGCTACACTTTTGTCGCAAATGATTGCAATAGTTATACATTTACAAGCACATCATCAAACATTATTGCAGATAGTCACAGATGGTATTTTGATGATAATGCTTCATTCAATAACTATGCTTCTGGTGCTGTTATAAACCATGAATTTTCCAATCCTGGTTACTATAATGTAATTCATTCTGTAAGAGTTGTGGACTCTTCAAATCCATTAAATACCTGTGTTAAAAAGACAACCCAAATCATAGAAATTCCTATCAAAGCAGATTTTGAAATTACCAATGGATGTAGAGGTGACGACATTGTTTTCACAGACTTGAGCACGCACATACCTGATAAAAACATTATCTCTTGGGCATGGGATTTTGGCGATCCACTCAGTGGTGCTGACAATACATCTTCTTTAGCAAATCCAATCCATGTCTACAATGCGGAAGGTAGTTACACCGTAAAACTGATCATTTCAGACGGCACTTGTACAGATGAAATCAGCCATACATTTACCTTACGACCACAACCGAGTGCAGGCATCCTTGCGCTTGACGCCAATTGCGAAAAAGAAACCACTCGTTTTAAAATGGACAATTACACCAATCTATTCAGCATTGATTGGACATATGGCGACCCTACTTCAGGAGCAAATGATGTCCAAAGTGCTTTCGATGGGTACCATAGATTTGATAGTGCAGATATGTATAATGTCAATGCACTGATAACATCTGTTTATGGATGTAGGGCGAGTATAAATACCACGCTGGATATAAAGGCTAATACACTTGCTGGAAATATTACCACCGATCCAGGTGATCAGATTTGTCAAGGAGAATCGACCAAACTTTCGGCTCCTGTCAATGGTGTATCTTGGAACTGGAGCACAGAAGAAGCCACCGACTTTATTGATGTAAATTCGTCTGGAATCTATCTAGTGACCGTGACAGATGTATATGGCTGTACTTATACACCCGACCAAAAAGTCATCCAAGTCAATCCTAAACCAAAATCTTATATCACTTCTATTGTAACCGTAGGAGAAGATGAAACCACCTACTTTGGCAATGAAGTATCCCTATGTCAAGGTCAAGATTTCAAAATATTTGTACCAGCATCACAAGACTTTACCTTCAATTGGCAAAATAACATTACTAGCAATGAGCTGTCTTACACAGAAGCTAGTGGCAATCAACTGCCTGTAGGTGTTCATCTGTTTTATGTGGAATTGACAGATGTCATTACAGGTTGTTCCAATGTATTGGACACTGTAGAAGTCACCGTAAATGGCAACCCAAACAGCATGATTATCCAAGCAAATCAATCAGGCGTTTTGTGTGCAGGAATCGAACACATCCTATCTATAACAAATCCAGTGAATGGTCTTGATTACTTATGGAATAATAGTGAAACAGATGCACAAATTACAACCAGCTTACCAGGCCAATATTTTGTCCAAGCACAAGATGTCAATGGTTGTATATCGGTCAGTAATACCATTGAAATATTGTCAGGACCAGATGTAAGTTTTGTTCCATCAGGATGTTTTGAGCGTTGTGCACCTGATACTTTGTGTTTCCCATCCATAGCCAATGTCACTAATTATCAATGGCAAAAAGATGGTGAGGAAGTGGCTAGTGCTGATGGTGGCAATATCCCATACATCATACTGACTGAAAGCGCCACTTATCGTCTAGAACTCACAGGTCAAAACAGTTGCAAAAGCACATCAGAGCCACTATCCCTTACTTTAAACCAACCGGTAGGCGTCATCAATATCATAGTGTATGCTGATGTCAATGAAAATAACATTATTGACGCAGGAGATACTTTAGTACCTAATATTACAATCAATATCACTGGATTTACCACCACGACAGATGTAAGTGGACATGGCGAATTAGTAGATGTACCCGCAGGAAGTTATCATCCACTGATTGACGAAAACACCTTACCTGAAGGCGCTAAAATATTGATAGACAGCCTACTAGCTAGCATCATTACGTGTGAAGACACTGTCAATGTTTCGTATTTAATTGGTTATGATTGTCCTGAAATCCTTAACGCTGAGAAACATGAAGTTTGTTTTGGACAAACATTCAATCTTGAAGGTCAAGTAATTATATCTGATACGACTGTAGTCATTGAATCCATAAATAGTGCAGGATGTGTAGAAAAAACAAGTCACGAAGTTACGTTTAGTCCACCTATTCTGTTTACAACTACCCAATCTCAAAGCTGTCCGGGAGAAAGTAATGCCTTCATTAATGTCAATGTAGATAATCCTAATAATTTTTCCTACCACTTAAATGGTGTTGCGACCAATGTCACAGCAGGCACGATCAATGGTATACCTGCAGGTGAATATACCCTCATTTTGACAGATCAAATGGGTTGTATAGCATCTCAAAACTTGACGATAGCTGACAAAGCTGAAGCCATTATCGAGGTCTTGTCTACCGATCTTACATGTACAGAAGAAAATGCTTTATTGCAAGTTAATGTATTAAATTATGATGAAAGTGAAGTAACCATCGAATGGAGCAATGGACAGAGTAGTAGTGATATCATGGTACAATCTGCAGGCACTTACGGCGTCAATGTATTTAATGGTTGTGTTAATACTTCAGCAACGGCCATAGTGAATGCGCCAGAAATGAATAATACACTTCAGAAATTTATCGTTTGTTCAGGCTCTTCATTTGACTTATTAAATCAAACATTCTTTAACGATACGACGCTTTATGTTACCGCCCAAAATGCAGCAGGCTGTATAGATACAACGACATATGACTTACAATTTGGTCAACAATTTGAATACGTCCTAGATGTAAATGGTCAATGTCCTGGCAAAACAGATGGTAATATTCAGTTAGAAATGCTATCCACGGGTCAGTTTACCTACACGCTTAACAACCAAGCTATTTCATTGATAGACAACCAAATCAGTAATCTGAATGCAGGTAATTACGAGTTGAAAATCAAAGACGTCATAGGTTGTGAAGAAACATTAAAATTAGTCGTCAAAGAAAAGGATGAGGTAAGATTCCGATTATTGACAGAAGACATTACTTGTTTTAAAGGTTATGCTGCCCTACAGATTGTACCTGAAAATTATGATGTAGATGATCTTGAAATCACATGGAGCAATGGCAATACAGGAGAAACCATACAAGTCACGGAACCAACGCAGGTCAATGTAACGATTTCTAATGGTTGTGAAACGACCAATGCATCTGCCAATATTGTAGCTTCAGACAGAGCACCAAGCTTCGTACTTCCGAATATCATGAGTCCAAACTTTGATGGTGCAAATGATGTCATCGATCTAGAAAAAACAGAATTTAAAGGTAGTAATATCAAGTCATTTACTGTGATGGATCGTATTGGTAGAATAGTACATCGTGGCAAAAACATGGTGTGGGATGGACGTAGCAATTCGCTAGACCAAGGTGTCTACTTCTATACCGTAGAAGCAGAAGTGGACATATGTGGCAAACTTACTAATGTCGTCAAATCAGGCACTATTACGATTATAAGATAAAGTTGGGAAACTTTCGTTATTAAAAGGCCATTAGTCAAACGAGATTAATGGCCTTTTTTTATTATTCAAAGTGGTAAAGAAAAAGACATAAAGCAACCTTTCCGATTCAAATCGAATAAATAAACTCGACTTCTTAAATAGTCTAATATCTATACATTTATTTTCCATAATTATTTCCCTATTGAATAAAATATAAGTTGTATCTTATCATCGATTTAGCCATTTACAAAATTTACAATTGCCTTTACCGAATTAGACCATTTAAATATTTTATCTACTAAGAAACTATAAATTAAAAGGATGCACTTATTGAAATATACATAAGCATATGCAATGAGAAAATATTTTGTCTCTCCTCTTTTTTTTCTAGTCATTTGTTTTTCTTTATTGCCAAATAAGGCTTTACTTTCATGTGATCCTGTGACCATAAATGGTCCAACGGTCGTATGTCCAAACTCCACCACTACGTATACTTTAACAGGAATAAACCCAAGTCAAATTAATTTCTGGTCTATCGGTTTAGCGCCAGGAAGTCCACCACCTTTGATTATATGTGGAGTTACAAATGTACCACCAGGGACCTTGAATCTTTGCTTGGTAAGTGGACTCGCATTACTATGTGTTAACTATGACAATGGATGTGAAGAGTGTATTGAAATTTTGGTATCTGAGGGTGACCCATTAGATGGAATTACAGGTGAGGTAACCGTCTGTGGTGGAGATACCGAAACATATACACTTTCACCACCTATACCTGGTCTCAATGTCAATTATACAGTCACTAATGGAACTATCATAAGCTCCAATAATAGTCAAGTTGTGGTTCAATGGGATAGTAATGAAACTTCAGGAGAGATATGCGCAACAGCTGAATTCTGTAACGATAGCCAGACTATTTGTATCTCGGTTGATATTTTACCAATTCCTATTGGCTCACCGATCACATTGTCAGCATGTGGAAATGGTTTATTAGGAGAAGCAACTTTTGATCTTACAGATTTAAACATAACTCTTAGTGGAGGTTTGCCCATTAGTTGGTTTGAAGATATAGGTCTTTCCATACCAATTACAAACCCATCAAATTTCCAAACGAGTGGAACCATAATTTATGGGGTAATTTCTAACGGAACTTGTTTTTCATCACCGATACCTGTTACTATAAATGTATTCCCTATTAACCCACTTTATTATGGTATGGAAATAGTCGAAGAAAACTTATGTGCCACAAACGGTGATGAGTATTTACCCGTCTCCGTTTTTTTCGCTGTACCTTTTTCTGGTGTTTATATTTATGAATATGAATTGGATTGTGAGAGTGGAACTACAACAGATGTTATTTCTACGTCCAACAATCCAATTATATTTTCAGTAAATTCATCATGTACTTTCAGAATATTATCAATCACTTCAGCATCAACGGGTTGTCATGCAACGTTTTCACCACCCTTAAGTGATAGCTTTACTTTTACTCCCGAACAACAAGTGTCTATATTGCCAGGATTTGAAAATATTTGTCTTGGTCAAAGTTTAGATTTAAATAATTTTTTGTCTTACAGTAATGGAACTGTTACTTGGTATAGTTCATTTCCACCTGATCCAGTCAATCTTTTGCCATCGAGTGTGATCACACCAACTGTTTCCAATACTTATAGTGCGTCTGTATTATATCAAGGTTGTGTTTATACTGTTGCCTTCCCAATAACAGTAACACCTTCTGCCCCGCCATTTGTGTCAAGCCAAAGTATCTGTGTAAATGAAGGAAATATTAACTTAAATCAGTTCCTAACGCCGCCAAATCTTCAAAGAGTTTGGAGTGGACAAGGAGTTAATGGTAA
>JBGSOH010000476.1:0-4002 GCA_041739205.1 Saprospiraceae bacterium | reverse complement strand
TGGTGATGTCATTCCTTATGAAAGACGCGGTCAAGCTATGGGATTACTTATGGGTGGTTTTGCATTGGCATCCGTAGTAGGTGTTCCATTTGGACTTTTTTTAGCTAATAATTTTGATTGGTATTTTCCTTTTATTGTTGTAGCTGTAGTTGGAAGTTTTTTATATCCATTCCTTTTAAGATACATTCCAAATGTGGATGCGCACCTTGCAAATCCTATTGACCTTAACCAAAGAGTTCAGAACTTTTTCTTGATTTTCAGCAATAAGACACAAGTTACGGCATTGGTATTCAGCATGTTGATGATCATGGGCCACTTTATCATCATCCCGTTGATCAATCCTTACATGGTCTATAATGTTGGTGTCAAACAAGAATATACGCCCCTTATTTATCTTTGTGGTGGACTCAGCGCCATGATTACTGCACAGATTACCGGAAAAATTGCAGATAGATATGGCAAGAGACAGGTCTTTGTAGCATCTGCTTTGGTATCCACCATCTTTATATTCTTTATAACCAATATGCCTACTATGCCACTTTTTATTGTACTGCTTACTTTCGCATTATGGTTTAGTACGGCTACAGGTCGTACGGTACCCGGTCAAGCAATGACCACCCAAGCAGTCAATGCAGAAACGAGAGGTAGTTTTATGAGTCTCAATTCGTGTGTTCAGTCTTTGGGTTCGGGATTGGCTACACTTGCGAGTGGATGGATTACTTATAGCGATAGTAATTATGCCATTCACAATTACAATATTCTAGGATATATCAGTATCATTGTCATACTGATGTCAGTTGCTATGGCATATAGATTGGATAGATTGATTATGTTGCACTTTACAGTGAAAGCTTAGCAATTGGTTTAGAATTTAATCAAAGAACTTTGAATCTAATATAAAGATACTTTCATAAAAAAATAAGAAAATTATTAGTTGCTGATGGATAAATAATCAACTGTTTCCCTATAGGGTGCAGGGTGAATAACAGTTGATTATTATGTTTTATGTGTATACGGGAATGGCCTATTTATCAAAACTACACCACAAAACCAAAAACTTAACATAGGTAACGTTTCCTTAATATTCAGGTATCACTGATTTAACACTAGTGGAATACCTTTGGGTTTCAACCTGAAAGTTCATGCCAATATTAACTGAATCTGATATCTCTCGCAGTCTCCATTTGCAGAAATTTGGTGCTGCCGGCACGTCTCTTACGAAGGCAATGATGCGTCTACTGAGGATAGACCAGCTAAACATCATGTATGACAAACATTGCCATTTAGAAGGTTTAGCGTTTGTAGATGCTATTTTGTCGGCATTAAACATTACGGTCGATATTTCAGATGTTGACCTAAAAAGACTACCCAAATCAGGCCCGTTTATTGTTGTTTCTAATCATCCCCTTGGTGGTGTCGATGGTTTGATCATGCTGAAAATCATGCTTACACATCATCCAGAAAGCAAGATTATGGCCAATTATTTATTGGAAATGATAGAGCCACTAAAACCATATATTTGTGCTGTAAATCCATTTGAAACTAATAAAAATACAAAAAGTAGCCTATCTGGTATTAGATCAGCATTTTCCCATTTAGATAAAGGTTTGCCACTTGGTATTTTTCCAGCGGGAGAAGTTTCTACCTTACAACATAAAATGGTTTGGCAGATTGAAGACAAACCCTGGGATATAAGTGCTATCAAGTTTATCAAAAAAGCTAAGGTTCCTGTTGTTCCCATGTATTTTCATGCTCGCAATAGTGACTTATTTTATATCGTTTCTGCGATGAATCAATATCTTCGCACTGCAAAACTTCCTTCTGAAGTATTTAATAGTGCTGACAAAAAGATCACCGTCAGAATAGGCAAATTAATACCTGTTTCCTATCAAAACAACATCACCGATATTAGCATCTACTCCGATATCATTAGGACAAAATGTTATCACTTAGGACATGTATTCAGACGTAAAAAAGTCTTTGATATCAAAAAACTTCGCGTTAAAAGAAAGGTAGTTCCGATTCTTCCTGGCACATCCGGTTTGTCAATAATTAGAGAAGTAGAAGAATTGAGACTAAACAATAAATCTGTTTTCGAAAATGACATGTACGAATTGTTTTTTACAAAACTTGATCAAGCTCCAGCTATCAAAACAGAGCTTGGTAGACTCAGGGAGATCTCATTTAGAGAAGTAGGAGAGGGGACAGGACTTGCTTTAGATTTGGATAAATATGACAAGTATTATCATCATCTGATATTGTTTGATAAAGGAAATGGTCAAATCGTAGGTGCTTATCGAATAGGTATGGGCAGAGAGATTATGACAGCACATGGTATGAATGGCTTTTATTTGAGTAGTCTATTTTACATGTCAGGGCC
Source organism: Saprospiraceae bacterium (assembly GCA_041739205.1). GTDB lineage: Bacteria > Bacteroidota > Bacteroidia > Chitinophagales > Saprospiraceae > OLB9. Next base: position 1,622 of record JBGSOH010000476.1, on the reverse strand, counting down.
GATGCGCAATTTTTTTAATAATGCCATTGAGATAGGCCGGGCCTTCGTAACCAAAGAATATCAACAGCGACCGATGCCTTTGTTTTTGTTATGGAAAGGAATTTGTGCTATAACAAAACTCTATCCCGAATATAAATACATCATTGGCGCAGCGAGTATTAGCAGCCATTATTCACCATTTAGCAGATCGCTTCTTGTTCAATATCTGACAAAATATCATTTTGACAATGAGCTCGCATTATACGTGGCACCCAAAAGAGCATTTAATGGTATCATGAAACTAAAAGTTGCAGAAATCCTGAATGACCCTTCTCATCAATGTGTCAAAGCTATAGATCAACTCATAGAAGATGTAGAACCCAACGGACTTAAAATGCCCATTCTTATCAAAAAATACTTGATGCAAAGTGCACGTCTATTGTCCTTTAATGTAGATGCCGACTTTAATGACGCCATTGATGGTCTCATGTACATAGAAATTAAAAACATTAACTTAGAAAAACTTAGCTGAATTTAGTTTTATCATTTTACTCGAATTGTTAATGAAATCAAAAATAAAAGTAGCATTTTTTGCAGAGATTTTAATTGAAGATTTTGATGGTGCTTCACGTACAATTTTTCAATTAATCAAGAGCATTCCTAAAGACCGATTTGAGTTTTTATTTTTTTGTGGTGTAGCTCCTACAGGTGTTTTTGATCATGAAGTATATGAAGTCCCAACTATAGCGTTACCGTTCAACAAAGGCTACAAAATGGCCATCCCATATTTTCATAAAGATCAACTCTATCGAAAGTTGGATGATTTTGCACCTGATGTGATCCATATTTCTACACCATCTCCTTTGGGCAATGCAGCTCTTGATTATAGTGCCGCGTCTGATATACCTGTGATCAGTATTTATCACACCCATTTTTTATCTTATGTGGACTATTATTTAGAAAATTTTAAAGTCTTTGTTCCTTCTGTTAAAAGTATCATGACCGCTATGCTGAAGAAATTTTATCATCAGTGTGATCTAGTTTATATGCCTACCCAGATTATGATTTCTGAACTTGGTCAACTAGGTTTTTCAGATGCAAATATGAAATTATGGCCTAGAGGACTAGATACAAATAAGTTTGAACCAAACAAAAGAGATGTTGTTTTTCTTCAAAATACCACACAAAATAATAAGCCCAATCTATTGTTTGCAAGTCGATTAGTATGGGAAAAAAACCTGAAAACGCTTGTGAAAATATACCAAAAAATAGAAGACGAAGGTAGTCAATATAATCTAATTATTGCTGGTGATGGTATGGCATCAGAAGACTTAAAGAAAATGATGCCAAATGCTTTTTTTTTAGGGAAATTGTCTCATGATGAATTGGCAAAAGTATATGCTTGCGCTGATGTTTTTGTGTTTACATCTATTTCAGAATCTTATGGAAATGTAGTTGCCGAAGCTATGGCTTCTGGTTTGCCATGCGTCATTGCAAATGGTGGCGGATCTGCTTCATTTATCGATCATGGTATGAATGGATTTCTATGTGATCCTGAAAATGAAATAGACTACTTAAACCATGTCAAAAGTGTTTTGCGAAATGAAAACCTTCGTAATCAGTTCATTCGTAAAGGATTAGAA
>JBGSOH010000424.1:0-6119 GCA_041739205.1 Saprospiraceae bacterium | reverse complement strand
TGCCTCCTGCGTGTACAGATACCGTTCTGTTATATTCTTCATCAAAAATGAAGTTACCAGGCAATGACTCTATATTTCCATCAAAAATTAAACCTACTGCTTCACGGTTTTTATTGATCAATGGACTACCACTATTACCACCAATAATATCGTTAGTTGATACCGTATTGAATGGAGCTTTTAGGAGTTCCATTGGAGGATTTTGCCATCTTTCAGGCAGTGACCAAGGAAATTCGCCTTTGTTAGCATAAAATCTGTCATATAAACCAAAATATGTTGTAATAGCAGGTGCAATGGTTCCATTATAATCATATCCTTTGATGGTTCCATCAGAAATCCTAAGTGTAAATGTCGCATCAGGAGGAAGTTTGTCACCATATACCTTAAATACTTGATTTGCAATTTTTGCTTCTAGTGCTTGTCTTGCAGGTGCTGAAGATTGAAATAAACCACTCGCTTCTTTATACTTACCTACAAATACATTACTAGCTTCCATCAATGGATCATTATTAGATGCCACTTTATCACTATTAGCGAAAAACTCAGCTACCTTTTTCTCATCTTTAAAATTGGTTTCTTTGAGAAGGTATTTTACGTATTCATCTACACTTCTTTTACCCAGTACTTTTTGAAGTGTCATGTCTCCGGGATAGATATCTTCTTTTACTTCATTTAAGAACATGGTAAATAATTCGATTTGTTCAGCATCGTTAAGCGTTTTTGCTTTTTCAGTTATAGTCGCTTGCAACTTATCCTTTTTCGCTTGGTCTCCATTATTTGCCACTAGATCCTTGTAAGCTGCCAAATCATGCATCATGGTATAAATATTCCCACGAAGTCCACTAGGTACAAGGTGTGACATAACCCATCCATTTGGATTCAAGACTTCATAATGTTTTGCTAGGTCATCCCAATAAGTAATTCCCGGAGATTTAGAACGAATATAATTTTCCATTTCCACTTTCCTGTTGAACAAAGCTGGATCTTTTAATCCTTTTGCAATACCACCAAATGCCTTCATAGAATTTGCGACACCAGCAATTTCATTTAATAATTCTTGAGCTTCGTACTCTTTACTCGGATCTTTTTTGATTATATTATACTTACGCATCATCATGTCATTTCTATTCTTTAGAAACTTATATTGTAATGGGTATCTAAAATCACGATCATAGCTAAGCTGAGAAACGGTTCTATATCTTTCTGTTCTACCAGGATTACCTACTACAAATACAGGTTCACCTTCAGCCGCTCCATTTTTATTAAACTTAAGATAATTGTCTTTTGTATTTAATGGATTTCCATTTTCATCATATGCTCTCCAGAAAGTAGCGTCTAGATTGTACCTTGGATATGTAAAGTTATCAGGATCTCCACCAAAAAATCCAAGATCAAGTTCAGGAATCCAAACTAATCTTATGTCACTGTACCTTTTATAACCATAAATTGAAAACTTACCACCACTGTAAAAAGTTACTAACTGAAGTCTCAAACCTTTCCAATCAGCTTTTTCAGCATACATGGTTTCAATTTCCTTCAATGCCGCTTTTCTAAGCTCCATTTCTTCTGAATCACTTTTTGCACTTTTTGTTTTCGACTGTACTAAAGCGGTTATATCTTCTGCTTTGATCATTTGCTCCACAAAAAGACCGTCAGCTTTACGCTCATCTGCTAAGTTTTGGGCATAAAAACCTTGTTTGTCAAAGTTCTCACCTTCTTTCTGTAAAGCAGAAACTACATCTCTAGAACAGTGATGATTGGTCATAATCAGACCATTAGGCGAAATAAAAGACGCACTACACCAAGTAGCAAATCTTAAAGATGATTTTCTAACGAAATCAAACCATTCATCTTCCACATCCATATTATAAGTGGCTTTTACCCATTCTTTTGGTGGGTTTTCAAAGGTCCACATTTTCCCGAAATCATAGGGACTTGCTTTCTTTTGGGCATGCATGCATGAAACACTGATAATTAATACCAGTAAAATTGAAAAACTATTTCTAATCATAAAAAAATATTTAAGGTTCATTTGAAAAAGAATGTAAAAGTATAAAATTGTATTAAAGTGTACGAATGTTTAAACAAAATATGTTTAAAACCTATTGTAAAAAGCAGATTAGCATAGTTTTTGATGAACTATGGTGTAATATTATTATGTAACCTTAAAATTTTAATTAAATGCGATTTTCAAAATTGTTTGTGGTATTGATGACCTTGGTGTTTGTAACATCAGGATGTGTGAGTAAGAAAAAACTAAATGAAGCTACCACTGCATTAGAAGCACAAAAAGAGTTATTGAGCAAGTGTGAAGAAAGAAGTGCAGATCTAGAAAAACAACTTTTGGACTTAAATAGAAGATTAGAGACTTCTAATGCCAACTTGAAAAAAGCAACAGATGACTTAGCTTTGGCAAATGTAAAACTGAGTAGTCAAGAAGAACAATTGACAGTTCTGAAAAGCAGCAATAGTTCACTTTTAGGACAGTTGAGCAGTGCATCTGTGATTAATCAAGCTGGTGCTGAAAGTATCAAAAAATCTTTAGAAGCCATTAGCCAACAAAGTCAGTACATTAAAGATCTTACAAGAACAATGCAGTATAAAGACTCTGTAAATCTAGGTCTTGCACTTAATCTTAAGAAAACATTGAGTGATTTTAATGATTCTGATGTGTCTATAGAAGTAAAAAAGGGGGTAGTGTATATTTCTTTATCTGATAATATGCTTTTCAAATCAGCTTCTGCAGCGATTAATGGTGGTGCTGACAAAGTTCTTGCTAAGATTGCAGGAATATTAAATGATCAAAAAGAACTTGATATATTAATTGAAGGCCATACAGATAATGTTCCTATTTCATCTGAGACTGCTGCTGATAACTGGGAATTAAGTGCAAAAAGATCAGCTGCTATCGTTAGGGTTTTACAGAATAAATACAAAGTTGACCCATCAAGAATGACAGCTGGGGCAAGATCAGAGTATGTTCCTAAAGCGTCAAATGCAACAGCTGCCGGTAGATCAGCAAATAGAAGAACGGAGATCATTATATTGCCAAAATTAGACCAATTCTTCAAACTTATGGAAGCTCCAAAACCATAATTAAGGAAACTTTAGATATTTAAAATATTGATAAAAAAGGGCTGGATAGTTTTATTCAGCCCTTTTTTAGTTTCTATTAGTTTTATATTTCTTAATTCAAAAGAATTTATCATATTTGTGCTTTCTCCACATCAAAAATGAAGTAAATGAAAGTCATATATACAAGTGCAGAGTGTTTCCCAGTAGCTAAAGTAGGTGGTTTGGCTGATGTAGTCGGTTCATTGCCAAAATATCTTAGAAAAATAGGCGTAGAGGCTAGTGTCGTTATTCCTGCCTATGATATGCCATGGTTTGAAGGAAAACTTTATCGAATCGTGCATACGGGCAATTTTCATTTAGGTCAAGAATATTTGTATTTTGAAGTTCGTTATTTTATTGATGATATACTAGGGTTTCCTTTTTATACTATACATATACTCGGCAAATTTGATAGATATGGCGTATATGCTGGTCAGGATGGCAATTTTTTTGGTGATGAAATTTCGAGGTACATATCTTTTCAGAGAGCATTTCTAATTTGGCTTCGTGATGGTCAAGTAGACGTAGATATTATCCACTGTCATGACCATCATACTGGACTGATACCTTTTATGCTTAAACATTCATATGAATTTCAGTCACTAAGTCAGATACCTACAGTATTTACTATTCATAATGAAAGGTACCAAGGCGCTTTCAGTTGGAGTCAGCAATATCTTTTACCAAACTTTGATAATTGGAAAAGTGGACTATTAGATTGGAATAATGTGATCAATCCACTTTCGTCAGCAGTCAGATGTGTCAATAGAGTGACAACGGTTTCTCCTAATTACATGAATGAACTCATGTACGAGTCCTTTGGATTGGAATCGCTATTTAGATCAGAAGCATGGAAATGTTCCGGAATTCTTAATGGTATTGATAATGAAGTTTGGGATCCTGCTACTGATCCAATGGTTGGATATAAGCTGAAAGATGATCAGATTGAATTTAAAAAGCGAAATAAAGATATTATTTGCAATATTGCTGGTCTAGATCCTTCTTTACCATTATATGGGTTTATAGGTAGATTAGTTTTAGAAAAAGGTGCTGAATTTATTCCAGGAATCATAGACACATGGCTTTCTAATCACCGTAATGCAAATTTCATTATTCTGGGTACGGGAGACAAAAGTATAGAGGCATCACTCAAGGCAGTGGCTCAAAAACATTCTCGTAATGTGGCGTGCATGTTGGCATACAATGAAGCTATGTCTCATAAAATTTATGCCGGTTGTGACTTCTTACTTATGCCATCAAGGGTAGAACCATGTGGTTTAAATCAAATGTTTGCCATGAGATATGGCACCATTCCAATTGTCAGGTCTACTGGCGGGCTTAAAGATAGTGTAAAAGACATCACAGAAGAAGGTGGCGTGGGTATCAGATTTGATCATATGACATTTGACCAGATGATACATTCTGTATGGCGAGCTTATGAATTATTCCAAAATAGAGAATTTAAAGATGAATGTGTTATAAATGCAATGGCACTTGATTACTCTTGGGATGCATCAGCTCAGAAGTACAAGGATATTTACACGAGTTTAGTCCCTTAAATAATAATCCGCATAGTACTATTTCATGTTAAGTGTTTTGTTATCAAGCATCAGGTCTATACTTTTTGCTATCCTCTCTTCTTTTATTTGCTCAGATTTTGAAGCAGCTATCCAATCTTGAAATGCTTTTTGATCAGAAATGTCAAGATGCTTATAGAATGACAAAGCCTTAGGTTCTTCTTCCAAACAATCTTGCAAATCTTGGTCAATTGAATGCGTATTTTGGTTAGCATAAAGAATGATATGGACTATGTCTCCGACTTCTTTTTTTATTTTTTTACGAATCTCAGCTTTTACAGACAAAAAAAGAGTCCCATTTCCCATGGGCATGAGAGATTGGTTTATTATTTCATAATCATCAATTTTGCCACTGACTTTTACCCATCCGAACCATGCCTTTCTATCTTGAGGAATCTCAGGTATACGAGCAAAAGTCCAACCACCTTTCATGTCAAACTTTTCAAGCACACAAGTTTTATCAACTAAGGGTTTCTGATTCATACCCATACTTAGGTTTTATATTGTCAAAATATGTTGATTTTTAATAACATTTGTTTGATTCCTTTGTTAACAAATGTGCAACAAAAGTATAAATAAATTGGATAATATTGCAATAGTTTGGTTTAGGAATGACTTAAGGCTTCATGACAACGAAGGATTAAACGAAGCATTACTAAAGGCAAAAAAGATAATACCAGTATATGTCTTTGATAAAAAGGTATTCGAAGGGCAAACATCTTTTGGGTTTGAAAAGAGTGGCAAATTCAGGACAAAATTTATTATTGAGTCTGTTCGTAATCTAAGAGATAATTTAAGGAAAAAGGGTGGGGACCTAGTTATTAGGATTGGTGATCCCGCTGAAGAAATTTTCTTACTAGCCAAAGAACTTAAAACAAGTTGGGTCTATTGCAATCGTGAACGTACAGCTGAAGAAATAAAGGTACAGGATGATTTAGAAAAAAAATTATGGTCAGTAGGGCAGGAGTTACGTTTTTGTAGGGGCAAGATGCTTTATTATACAGCAGACCTTCCATTTCCTATTTCGCAAGTTCCTGATGTTTTTACTACCTTTAGAAAAGAAGTAGAAAATATAGTCCCCATACGAGAACCATTACCAGAACCGACATCTGTTCCATTTCCTGAAGAGTACACGAATAGGGGAGAGCTACCTACTCTCAAAACATTCAATAAAGTGGATATTGATTCTAGTCAGCATATTGAAAATCAAAACTTTATAGGTGGTGAAACTGAAGGCATCAAACAATTGGATAAATATTTTTGGGAAACGAATAATGTACAAAAGTATAAGGAAACTAGAAACGAGCTGCTCGGTTGGGATTTCTCTACCAAGTTTTCGTCATGGTTATCTGTCGGATGCATTTCTCCAAAATTAGTGATGCAGTACAAAATGAAGTATGAGTCAACTATCAAAAAAAACGAATCAAC
>JBGSOH010000416.1:0-10620 GCA_041739205.1 Saprospiraceae bacterium | reverse complement strand
AATAGACGCTGACCGATGTATCCTGTGACGCCTGTAAGTAATACATTCATTATAAAGTATTTAAGTTTCGGAGTTGATATTTTTAATTTGTCTTTCCAAATTTTTGCAAATTACTAAAATTTATCCATTGTTGGGAGAATTTTACTTACTGTTCTTTTGTCTTAACACAAAAGAACCATGCGCCGCGGCGTACAAGGCTTTTTCCTTTTCTTAACGCCAAAACTTCATGCCAAGGTATTTATAAATTTATCTGCCTTAGTCAAAAGTGCATTTTGTTTTTCTATCGGCATCTTATCAAAACTACGTATCAACATACCTAAACGCGGATTTTGCAAAAAGAAATCCCTATGTACGTGCATAAATCTCCAGAATAAGGCATCCCATGTTTCTTGCCACGTACCTTTCTTAAAATCACTCATCTTCATCAGGTAATTGCTACCACTGATATATGGTTTGGTGGACATTAAGCCGCCATCTGCAAACTGACTCATGCCATAGATATTAGGTACCATCACCCAATCGTAAGCATCAATAAATAGCTCCATAAACCAACGATAAACCTCATCAGGATCAAACTCACACAAAAGCATAAAATTGCCCACGACCATTAATCGTTCAATATGGTGACAATATCCTGTGTCCAAAACTTTTTTGATAGTAATGTCTAACGGTTCGATGCCTGTGGTACCTTTCCAAAATGATTCAGGTATTTTGCGGGTAAATCCCCAATAATTTCGGTTGCGTTCTTGGGTACCTTTTAGTTGATATACCGCTCTTATAAACTCTCTCCAACCGATGATTTGTCTGATAAATCCTTCTGTAGAATTTATGGGAATATCGTTTTCGCTAGCATATTTTAGCGTTTCGTCAATGATGTATTGTGGCGTCAGAAGTCCTACATTGAGCATAGGTGTGAGCACACTATGATGCAAAACTACTTCCTTGGCTACGATGGCATCTTCATAGGCTCCAAACTCTGTAAATCGCTCTTTAAAAAACTGTTGAAGCCAAGCTTTACTTTCGTCAAATGTAGTGGGAAATAAAAAGTCAGTATTCACCTTTCCATAATGGTCTGGGAAATATTTTTCTGTATAGGTTATAGCCTTTTGGTAATATTTATTTTGGGGAATTGGAGTTGTTTTGGGTGGTACTTTATCCCTTGGATATTTAAGTCTATTTTCATCATCAAAGGTCCATTTGCCACCTAAAGGTTTTCCTGCTGCATCTAGTAAGATATTTCTTTTTTGGCGTTGATGTTTGTAGAAATCAGTTTGGAAAAATCGTTTTTTATTGGCAAAATAAGTTTCGATTTCTTCTGTTGTATTCAGAAACAATGGGCATGGAAGCTTTGTAATATCTATTTTTTGTTCTTGACAAACTTTAGATATTCGATTTTCGAGCCATTCATCAGTAGTATCTAAATAAGTTATCTCATCAACTTGATTGGCCTTGAGAAATGGTAATAATTTGCGGATATCTCTATGTTCCGAATGTGCATCTACATATATGACTTCTACACCTTGTCCTTGTAAAAAATCAGCATAAAACTTCATGCTAGCCCGATGGAAAGCAATCTTTTGTTTGTGAAAACGATACTGCCTGAAAAACAAAAACTCTTCTATCAAGTAGATGTGATCACACAAGCCGATCAATGGATTATGTTCAAAAAGTTGGTGCGGAAATACTAGACCTACTTTCATTGCGTCTTATTTTTATTCATCCTACACTTATCGCTACAGTATTTGACTTCATGCCATACCTTTTCCCATTTTTTACGCCAAGTGAAAGGTCTTCCACAGACAATGCAAATTTTGGTTGGGAGATCTGATTTTTTTACGTTTTGCAAAACACTTCTTATTTGGATAGGGATGGAGAACAGTGGAAATGGGAGGATGTTTTGATTTAAACCATTAAGAGTTTGTTTTCTAGTTTAAAAACTAATAGATGCATTTTCTTTTTATAAGCCTGATTGGCTAGCAATGGTAACAGACGCAGCAACAGGAGTATGTAGGTCCAATGTGTTGTTATGGCTTAGTATTTCTGTCATCATCATCAGTTGGAAATTGCTGGTGTTTTAAAAACCCAAAAACGATGATCCTTGATGGCTCGATTTTGAAAACTATCGTACATCCTTTAAAAACACAATCTCTTATTTGTGAATCCTCAAAATATATAGATTGTCTAAATAAATATGGATTATCCGAAATACTTTGAGTTTTACTTAATAACTGATTTCTTAATTTCTTAGCAGCATTGAGATTGTCTGCTGCTATAAATTCAATATGTTCTTTTAGTCTACTTTGAAATGATTTCTTATAGACGATCTTCATATTTTGCAATTATTTCATCCAATGAACTTTCCAATTCTTCATGACTTACAAATTCTGCATTTCCGCTATTGATCTCTTCCAATTCATTTTGCAAATATTTTTGATTAGTCAGATAATTTTGATCTTCATTTATAACCACTAACTCATCAGATGTAAATCCATTTAAGGATTTCATCACTCTGTCCAAAGCATTTTCATTTATATTCAATCTTACGGTCAACATTGTATCATATTTAATAATGTAATAACGGTAATTAAGTATAAAAAGTTCGTCATTTTACGCCTTCAAAACCTTTAGCACCTTGGATTCTCGTTTAATAAGTTAGCTTGATTTAAGTATATAAAATAAATCCTACATACTAACTCTCTGATCTCCGAACATAAAGATAAGTATTTTTGATGGAAATTGTTTGAGATGAGTCGCATTGTGAAGTTTATCATTATCAGAAACCAAATGTTAAATTTATATCTTAAAAGATAATGCATTATTTATTAAAAAGTGAATGTTAAACTTATCATGATATCGTATCTTAGCATATTAAGACAAACGGAAACCAATCTATAAAAAACAAAAATGACATCGTGTCGCCTTCGATACAAGCTAGGAATATTTAAAACTTTACTTTTGCAGCATGACATGCAAGATCCAACTCATATTATTTGTTTTAATACTGCTAAGTATCAACAGCTATTCAACATCTGTTTCATCTGGTTATATTTGCAATACTCCAAAAAATACCATGTATCCTTATGCTTGTGGTTATGAAAAATGGGGATTTTCTGACAAGGATGGAAATATCAAAGTACCTTGCAAATATGAAGCAACGTATATTGTACAAGGAACTTGTAGATATCCACAGATAATACGAGAAGATGCTTATTTTGTAAGAAAAAAAGGGAAGCTATTTATTTTAGATAAAGGAAAGGAGATTAGATTTCAGGAAATGGATACTATGCCAGTCATTTATGCAATCTATAATCATTACATAGTCTTTAAGCATCATCGTCAAGAAGAGTATCAAGTTTATTTGCGAATTAAGAAGAAGTTATTACATCAAAAATTTATTCAATACCCAAATATTGACACTTTAAATAGACAAGTTTATGGGGCTTTTACTAAAGATAGCTCAGTGGTGATTGACTATAATGGTAAAAAGATATTAATTGTAAAAGCACTAAGTTTGAATAAATATGGAAAAACTTATATTGCTTATGAAGACTACAAAACATTAAAATTGTATCATCAAAATGGGAAAGCCATCAACAAAATCTATTATTCAAAGATAGAAAGGTTTCAAGAAAGTGGAAATTTTATCTTTTTGTTGGATAGTGAAAAAAATGTCAAATTATTATATCCTAATGGAATAATTTTTGACACTAAAGTGAAAATTGAAAACTCAGATCATTTATCTTTTTTCCACCAAAATGATATTTCGCTCATTATTAATTACCATAAAAGAGATTCGATTTCAGTTTATAACCACAAAGGTCAAAAAATTACCAATGAATCTTTCAAACATGTCTTTCATGGAGAAAATGCATATTTAGTTTCAAAATCAAAATCCTACATAATTGGACCTGGAAACGTAATTTTGGATTCCATAAATTATTCGATTGATGATAGAAAAGGAAATACATTTATCAAATATTTTGGTAATAAAATTGGCACTTTTTATGAAATCATTGATAGTAGTTATGTATTTGACGAAAATTTAAAATTCTTTAAAAAATTTGATGGGTATGTTTTTGATGTATTTTTTGATTCATTGTATTACATAAACAATAAAGAGTACAAATATTTATACGATTATAAAAACGATACTTTAATACTATGTAAAAACGCGGTCATCGACCTTAATATCAAAAGAGCACGAAATATTTTCAGTCCAATAATAAAAGATGCTTGGAGTTTTAATCAAGTCAGTATAAATAACACAAAATATGAATTTGAAAATGGGATTTTAGTTCAAGTTGAAAACCCAATTCAACTTTCTTATATTGGCGAAAGTACTAAGTATAATGATGGAATGATTTGTGAAATAGACACTTCACTCGTAAAATACAAAGTAGCAACAAATCAAAGTGATTGGAAATTTTTGTACAAATTACAACAAGAGCTTGAAGCCCTAGAAAAAGCTAGATTTGAGAATAACCGATTATTTGGCTATCTGAATGTCAATAGAGATACCATCATACCATTTATTTATGAATATGCGGTCCAACATCGAAATTTCATCACATTTGAAAAAGACTCTATTTGGACTGTTTTTGATACATTGACTTATGAGAAAACCTTTTATGACAGGAGGAAGATTATAAATGGGCTAGATTATGAAATACTTTCTAATTTATTTTTCACTGTCGCAGATACATCGAAATACATTGCACATTTTGTTTATCATCTTGAGCATGGTTTGCTTCTTGAAGGAAGATCCGTGTACGACTTTTCTGATAATTGGGATGATTTTATGTATTTACAATTTGAAGAGAATGGTCCAGAAAAACTAATTCATGCACCATCCGGTGTTTTGATTGATGATTATGAAGAATATCAATCATCTGACAGATATACTTATAAATATGATTTGGAAATATTTTATAAAAAAAATCATGTTTTTATGAGTAATAATAAGACTCGCAAAATTGATTTTCACAAACTTACTTTTGAACCACAAGCAAATGATGGATCAAGGCGAATTAACTACGATCTTACTGTATTCAAACTTAATGAAAACTCATTATTTATGAATCCAGAAACAATGAAATTTCTAGCATCTGACGAGTTGATGGAAAAACTTCGTATCAAAAAATACAAGTCTATTTATCCAGAATAAGTTCTTTTCTAAAAATGGTAAAATTGAATAAACAGGTTGGATTTCAACCCGAAAAACTGGAAAGTTTTCAGATTAAAAACTCCATTTTCCATCTAAAATGGGGCATCTACTTCGATATTCATTTTTTGTTTTGTACTCGGGTGGATAAAACTGATAGCTGCAGCATGTAAAAATAGCCTATCCGCTCGTGATCCATACAGATCATCACCTACAATTGGAATGCCCAGCCCCAATTGATGTGCCGAATGTACCCGAAGCTGATGGGTTCTACCAGTCTGTGGATAGAAAGCAATACGCGTTTGATTTTTTTTGATTTCTAGGCGTTCCCATTTAGTAATAGATTCCTTTCCGTATGTATGGCATACTACTTGACGAGGTCGATCATCTAGGTCCACACGGAGCGGAAGGATTATGGTCCCTGCATCAGATTTGACAATTCCGTCTAGAAGGGCAATATATTTTTTTTTGATCTTATGACGTATGAACTGGTTTTGAATATGAAAATGACTGTCTTTATCACGTGCAAGTATCATTATACCAGATGTGGACATATCAAGTCTATGAATGATGACAGGTCCTGTAATGTCTGGATAAGCTGCTAGTATGCGTGTGTAAACAGAGTCACTTATTTCTTTCCCTGGTACAGACAAAAATTCGGTTGGCTTATTGACTATGATGATTTGAGCATCTTCATATATTACGGGTAGATCCCTACCAAAAGCAGGATTGATTAACATGGGATTTGGATCCGTTTCTGTCGCAGCTAGCATGTGGGCAAGTATGGGCTTACATTTACTATTGCAAGCAGGATAATATAGTCCATGTTTGCGAATCTCAGATTGATGACTGTTACCATACCAAAACTCTGCCATAACAATTGGTTTTAGCTGGTTGGCAAATGCAAATTGTAATAATTTCGGGGCTGCGCATTCTCCTGCTCCTGAAGGCGGTGTAGTTTCGTCTGTAATACCAAATATGTCTATTAAATTTTTAGTTTCACCGCGAGCATCAAGGAAGTTGTAACATTCAAATAATCTTTTCTGGAGTAAGCCAGATTTGGCTCTACGTGCCGATTTCAATTCATTTATTTGCTGCTCAAAAAATTGCAGTGAAGCGTTTGCTGCACTTAAAGCAATATTATTATTTTCTTGAAGATGTTTGAGTTGATAACTAAGCGCTATACTTTGATCATCAAGCGATTTCAAAGCGTTTTCTAGGTCGGAATCTTTCATCTGCAACTTGAAATCTATTCTTTTTTGCGCCCTAATATCTTTTTCGGTTTTTATGAGTGCCTTAAGATTCTTTATCTTGAGTTCTGAGTCTTTTTTGGTCTTTTCGAGATTTGATTTCGTTTCGAGATATTGGATTGCGTTTTCGATATCGCATATCTTTTGGTTGATTACATTGGTTTCTGCTTCTTCAATTTTGTAAAATCCAGAAGGATCTAACGTATCAAAAATCGGTGGCACAAAACCTTCATAATGATTTAACTCGCCCCATTTGCCTGAGAAAGCACTTAAGTAACCAAGCTTATTATCGCTATCAGTTACGATTAACACACCAAACATTTTGCCAACACCTTGTCTTGTAGCATATTTTTCATCAGGATTATCACGATCATGAATGAATGCTATACGTCTTTTTAAGTCTTCTACAGCATAAATAGCCAAAGGATGCGGTTCGTAACTAAATGGAAACGTGAATTTCTCGGGTAAATCGTACTCTTTCCTAATGTGTTCGAGACTTATAAAACAATGTTGATTCATGCCGCAAAAGTAGTCAAATAAGGATTATTTACTAGAGTTTTGGCGGTAGATTTAATTCCAATAAAAGTTGGAATCTACGCCAAAGCTTTCAAAGGAAAGTTGAGCAGTGATTTTTGATGTTACTTTATTTAATGCATAGGAACGGATACGAATACAACGTTAGCAAGTCTTTATGTCCAGTGCATTGTTACGATCTAAACCTTTCTTATTCACTTACTAATAATTTTTGATCTTCAAGTTCAACTGTAAAATTGACTTTTGCTTTTAGTGCATCGAAAACCCGCAAAACAGTTGAAAATCTCGCATCAGTTGTTGAATTTTCAATTTTTGCAATTTGGGATTTTTGAACTCCTACAAGTTCACCTAGTTGCTCTTGTGTCATATGTTTTGCTTTACGGGCTTTTTTTATAGCATCGCCTAGTAACTCAAGACGGAGTTCTTGTTCGAAAAGCTCTCGTTTAGGCGTTCCACGTTTGCCAATGTATTGATCAGTTACTTCTTCTAAACTATATGTTTTCATTTCTTTTTAGATTTAAGATATTCGATTCTCAATTGTTTTGCTTTATCTATTTCTTTTTTTGGTGTCTTATCGGTTTTTTTGACTATTCCGTGTGTTGCCACTATCATTGATTTTTCAGATTCATCCCAAAATGCAAATAATCGATATGCAATTTTGTTATACAGAGTTCTAAACTCCCAAATTTCATCTTCAAGCTTCTTCAGAAGTTCATCGTCTTTTACACTTTTTGATTTCCAAATGTTGTAAACTATTTTATCTCTCGGTTTGTCATCTAATGAGTCCAAGAACAATTTGGCTTCTTCGAGAAATTTGACTTTGAACATCTTAAGTAAATTAACAATGATACAAAGATAATAGTTTCTTCTTTAGGACACAAATTTATTTTAATTTTTTGAGTTTACAGTCTTTCTTGGTCGATTGTAACGTCCAGTTTATTAACAACTTACGTATTCTCTCAACAAAGTTAATAGTTTTTGCTTCATACTTATAAGTTTTTCAGGCACTTTAACTAATTCTAGAAATCTGTCTTTTAATAATAGATCGATCCCATCAATTAATGATTGCGAAAGTATATATTCTTCATTGGTTAAATTTACCCCTTTCCATGCTTTTAGTTCATTAAACACATATGCAAAATTTAAAACCCAATTAGAGTTTATTCTGATGGAAATTGCTCAAGTCCTTTAATAAGATCTTTTCGTTTATAATTTACGAACCTGTCTTTATTTCCTTTATCAGATTAATATATCAAAATTTCCATAGACTCATTGATAAAAAATTCATGAATGCCTTGGTTTGCTACTTTTGAAGCTTTTTTAAGTTATCCTAGAAGACCGGTGCTTGGAAACTCAACATTATATTTACTTTGGATTTGTTCAATAAGTTTATCTCTAAATTTACATTCATTCATCGAACCCATTTCATATGCGACTAAAAAAGAGTCGATTCTTTTATAATCATTTGCTTTAAATGAACCAATATACATTCCTGGTCTTCTTATAAAATGAAAAATTACTTGAATATCCCAATCTCTCATTTTATAATTCTCTTAAACATTAATGTCAGATAACTAATTAATATATCCACAAAAAAACTAGCAATTTTCGACTTCTTCTTAAATAAAGGAAGTAAAATGCAAAAAGTCTTTAAAGACATTATGATTATTTTGTTAATGCAAATATAAAATATGTTTATCGAGTACTACAAAAATTCAATAGATTCAACCTCCATGGTCATGGCCTGGTTTTCTGAAATAAAAGAGGTGACGATAAATAGCTCTTCTAGTTTTGTAGGCTTAAACTTACTCAAGGGGATATCATAAAATTGCCACTGGTTTGTTAAGGTGAGTTCCACTTTGGTTTCACTGCCATCCGTAGGGTTGGAAATATCCTTAAGAGATATAGAAACTTTCTCAGCACCTTTGGTACCTCTTAGGTTTAGTCTAAGGGTTTCAAAGTTTGAAAAGTTTTTCCCTCTTTTTGGATCTGGAACACCATTACCAGAAAAAAAATACAATACAGCCCATGGTTCATCTTTAAAGTGAAGTGCCGCATAGCTTCCAAAAAATTCGGAATTAACGCCTTTATTTTCTATTGCACTAGCTACCCCGAAATCATAACCACTAGTAAGATAGCCAGATCTAAATACTTTAGAATAGGGTGTGTCGCCATATTGATCATAAACATGGGCTAATTGATCAAGGGATTCTTGGTTAAATGTTGATTCTCCGTTGATGATCATCTTCTTAAGAACATTGCCGATAATTAGCATGTTCTCATACTTCATAATTAACTCGTAAGGCGTAAAGAAAACGGGCATGAGAGTTGGGTGCTCCATAACTTCATCAATCATTGCTTCATACTGTTCTCCAATCTCGTTTTGCCAATCTCTCATTTCAGCATTAAAAAAGGCAGTCGCGCCAGACAGGCCTGCATTGAGAAACTCGTCAAATGAGCTAATAATACTAGCGTTGTAATTGTTTTCTGTGGTTGTAAGATCATCAATGAGATTGTAGTAGTCAAAAATGAGCTTTTCTAAATCCGAACCTTGAAGTTGGCTTAAAAACCCTGAACTTTTCAAGGATTCAAAGCCACTGAGATTTGGCGTCAAGTAGCGTGTAGTCCAAGCGTCTTTGATGGCTTTAGAGACAAAATCTATGTTTTCTACGCTATAGCGATAATCTGGTGAAATTTGTTCTTCATACGCTTCAGAGCGAAATTGATAATAATCGGTAGTCATACGCCGGCTAGCAAAACTCACTTTAGGGAAAACTTCAAGACGAATTTTATTGATTTTTTCAGCCTTTCTGATGTCACTTTCTATATTTTGAGCAATACTATTTAGGTAACCTTGAAGCTTCTTACGATCTAAGTGATTTTGATTGGCGTTGTTGATTTGAATAGCTATCAAAATACCTATCACAACAAGCACTATTTCTCCTAAAGCATATTTTAAATACTTTTCAGTTTTTCCTTCGGAAAGTAGATTTTGCCTAATTTTTCTAAAGAATTTAATCATTGGTTATCTTGGTTTATCCTGATGAGGCACAACTCGGTATCAGACAAACAAAAAATCTAGCAACTTTCCGTTTTTTCTGAAATAAATGAGAGAGGGACGAAAAAGTCTTGAAATCATTATGATTATTTTGTTAATGCAAATATATTACTTCTTTGTCTTATGAACAAATTTATTTTCACTCTTATAAATAAACAGACAATTACAACAACTCCCCAATTCCACCAATGCCCATCATTGCTTTTTATGCACCGTAAATTTCCCTTTGGCATTGGTGTGTTTTGCTAAGATGCGCTTGCCTTCTTGTTTGACGTCATCAGATTTGCGGAAGTTCCATACGATGTCTGCGGCTTTCTGACGACTTGCTTCTACATCTATTATGGGTGCTGGATAATCTCTGCCTAACTCAAAGCCATAAAGCTGTTGTTCCATTTGACTTAGCTTCCATGGTTCGTGGATGAAGGATAAGGGAATTTGTGCCAATTCGGGTACCCATTTGCGGATAAAAACACCATTTTCGTCATGATCTATGGAGTTTTTTATTGGATTATAAATGCGAATGGTATTGACACCTGTTATGCCTGACTGCATGTGTATTTGGGGATAGTGAATGCCTGGCTCATAGTCCAGAAACTGCCTAGCTAGGAAGTGTAGAT
>JBGSOH010000412.1:0-2955 GCA_041739205.1 Saprospiraceae bacterium | reverse complement strand
CGGCTCCTACAGGTATCTCACCGGCATCTCTTGCTTTTTCGGCTTCACGGAGTGCTTGACCCATAAAATAGTCATCAGAATAAATGGACAACATTGGACTGATTTTAAAAATGAAAGTGCAAGAAAAGGAAAATATTTATGTTAGAAAATAAAAAGGATGAAATACTTGTAAAAGCTTTGATTCAAAAAGAAAAAACCCTCAGAAATTACTTCCTGAGGGTTTTATAGATGCGTGAATGGGGTTTTAGTTTAGTTTATTTCAGTTTAATGATTTTATGGGTAACTTGAACCCTGTCATTTTGTGAAATTTTTAGGATGTAAAATCCATTATTAAGTGCATGTAGATCTACCATACCATCTGCGTTTACCATACCAGATATTAATGTTCTACCAGAAGCATCAGAAACTTCGTAATTGGCATCAGTTGTAAGACCTGCTATTTGGATATAGTCATAGAATGGATTTGGTTGTACTTTTAGATGTGAAAGTGGATTTTCGGCTATTCCGTTTATAATTTTTAGGTCCCAAAAAAGGTTTACGTTTGCAGGGTCCACATCTCCACTTTGTTTGATTTGATTTGTAACTTCTTGATTTAGGTTTAGAACATCACTAATGATAGTGTTTTTGTTAGAAATGTAAGTGAATTTTAAGAAATCTTCATTGTTTCTTAATGCTACACCTTGTGGTGTGACATCTAAATCTATCGCCCAAGAAATCTGTATATTATCTTCTGTAATGATAACATTCTTTGTTTTGTCAAAACCAGGTAAAACATCAGACTCTACATCTATGATACTAATACCTTTATCCTTAATACTAAAATCTAGTTTCACAGCAACTAAACTTTGATTTCGATCACTACTAAAGGAAGTCTGGTAAGTTTCTCCTTTATTAAGTGCAATATCATCTGCCTTTAAGACTGTAAATATAGGTGCATTACTACCCGTATCGGCACTATAGCTACCATTCACATCTCCCATTTTAATACCTATAAATTCATTACTATAGATGAGATTGTTAGTATTAATGAAATCTCGCTGTGGAGTTACCATGCCATTAACGATTTGGTGATTTTTATCAATGAACTTCCACACGGGTGTATTGTCAGGCCAATTGTTTATTTCACCATCAATCATTTTTTTTATGTAAAACAAATCAAGAGTGGAAACACCATTATTACCATTAATATCTGCTGCAATCTTTTGGTAAGGATTTAACTCTCTGATATTTAAAACACCTTCATATACCATTACTAAGTCCATAATATCCATATTATCGCTAGCATTTCCCGTTTTTGTAGGGTGAATGTTATAATTTTCTACGAAATTAAATGTGGTACATCCCAATTCATCAGTAATTCCCAAACCCATATTGACATCTTCTATTGGTTCTCCATAATATGTAAATGCACAAACTTGATTTACATTATCATAATTAAGTGTAATATTTTGTACATAAGTACTATTATCTGTTGACGCCCAATTAAGTACATTCCATGTACGCTGTATCAACTTTGTATCATCATCAATAGTATTGACCACGTCGAGATAGGTTACTCCGTATGCAGATGTGCAGTTTTCTACAAGTGTCGGCTCCACATCATTTGGATGAACATTAGGGTTTGTCCTTAAAGCATGCAGTGAGACAAGAGCATTTTCGACAGTAATATCAGCAGGCCATTCTATGGCATCGGTATCTGTATGACCAGAAGCACAATCACCAAAAGGTGTATTCCATGGTAGTGTATCACAAATTTCTAACCCATTATATAAGACATTGAATATTTGAGTATATTCGTAAGTATTACCATCAAACCAGTTTAAAACTGACCATGTTCTCACTATTTTTTTGTTTTGTGATGGTGGCTCACCAAGAGAAAAAACTTGGTCTGAATAAGCTATGGAAATTACAGAACAATCAAAATTTATAATCTGTGGCCTCACATTTTCAGATGGAACACTATGTAGGGTTTCTAACTCTTCTGGTGATAATTGATATGCACTAACAACATCACAGACATAAATATCAAATCCACATGGCCAATCAATGTTATCTTCATCGGTATATCCTGATGAGCAATTACCAGGGGATCCATTGGGACATAAAGTATCACAAACTACAAATGGTAAGTCACAACCTTCTATTGGTTCTACATTTACATAACCCCAACAAGTATTTCCAGCAATTTCATCTGTGACTTGGTAAGTAATTATTTTACCAGCGTCATCCCAATCTACATGAGGTGAAGGGTATTCTACACCATTGTATGATAATATTACATTAAAAATGGAATTGCAACTATAATTTCCCTCAAGTACCATTTGTGGCGTGATAGTTATAGAAGATGTAGGGTTGACTTCTACTGTGATCTGATCATTGCATGCGATGACACCGTTCATATTTACATTGGTAGTAGTATAACTTACTTGAGTGGTTGCACTTACTACATTGCCTCCCATGTCTGTTACGATAAGCCTAACTGTTGTCGGGTTTGGGCTATTGCAAGTGATTTCATTAGGTATTACTTGGAGTGATTGTATCTCACAATTGTCACTATACGAACCCACTAGTTCTGGTGTAAGAATGTATGGATTTATTGAATTTATGATTATTGAAAAATTGCTTTCCATGACAACAAAAGGTGGCAAATTGTCTTGCACTTCAACTTCACAAATACATTGATTGATCACATTGTCAGTTCCTGTCGCTGATAATTTCACAAGTTGTGTTCCTCCTATGTCCTCACAATTAAGTTCACTTCTATTAATGTCTAATGTATGATATCCTGTTGAAGAATTATCCACCTGACTTGGAGTGATAAAGTACTTGCCAAAAGCATTTAATGATACACTTAAGTTTTGTTTGCATCTTGCTACAGCGTTTACACTAGTATGTGGAGTAACTGTAAAATCAGTCCAACAAGTATTTAAAGTTTCTTTATTTGTTATTGCAGCG
>JBGSOH010000404.1:0-8531 GCA_041739205.1 Saprospiraceae bacterium | reverse complement strand
TACAAACTGTTTTTTCATTTCTGCATTTTTAATGTAAATTATTAAGAATCGTGATATAATGAATACAGAATATTCTGCACCTAAAAGCACGAAAACTTATCAAATTGGGTTGACTCTAACGATTGGCAAAACAAAAGTAGTGTGAATTTCCTTATTTCAAAACACTTTACACAAAATATAATTCAATTTGTCTTTTACTTTACAAATTTATGACCTTAATAAACTTATTAATTGCAGACAAAATCCATGAACTTAAAAAATCCCGCTTGTGATTAATCGGAAATGTCCACAAGCGGGTAAATGATTGTTTGTTTTAAACTCAACAAATGAATGCGAAAACTAAAAATCATTCAATATTCAGGTTCAGCTAAGTACAGATACAAATCTTTAACCAAAATAATTAAAAAAAAACTTTTCAAAGTAGAGGGCAATACATATCACCGGATTAAATCGAAGTGCAAGTGTCTGTCCACTACCATCCCATTTATTATCTTTTACAAAGGCAAAATTAATTGATTTCAATGACACAAAGATACGTAAAAACACCCTGTCTAAATACCCGTATTTATACGTATTTTTGACTTATAACTACTTGAAAACACATATAAATCCAAAACTCTAGCTTATTGGTCCATTACCAATATGATAAATTCATAAAATAATGTATGTTTGCCGAAATAATATTTTTATGATTAATTTGATTAGTGACACTGTTACAAAACCCACAGAAGCCATGCTTTCTTACATGATGAAAGCGGAAGTAGGTGATGATGTTTTTGGTGAAGACCCTACAATCAATTTGTTGCAAGAAAAAGCAGCAGATATGTTCGGCAAAGAAGCAGCACTTTACTGTCCATCAGGCACTATGACCAATCAAATAGCCCTAAAAGTAAATACCAAACCGCTAGATGAAATGATCTGCGATGTCGATTCTCATGTTTACCAATATGAAACAGGAGGATATGCATTTAATAGTGGCGTAGCGGTGAATCTAATCCAAGGTAAAAATGGAAAAATAACAGCAGACCAAATCGCATCTGTCATCAAACCAGGATATGATTGGCAACCAATATCAAAACTAGTCGTTTTAGAAAATACTTGCAATAAAGGTGGTGGAAGTTATTATACCTTGGACGAAGTAGTTCCTATTGCAGACTTATGCAAATCAAAAGGATTAAAACTTCATTTGGATGGCGCTAGAATATTTAATGCATTGGTGGAGACAGGAGAAGATACAAAAGACTGGGGAAAACATTTTGATACCATATCCATTTGTATGTCCAAAGGACTCGGTGCGCCAGTCGGTTCATTACTGATAGGAGATAAAGAAACCATCAGGGAAGCCAGAAGATTTAGAAAAGTGATGGGTGGTGGGATGAGACAAGCAGGATATCTCGCCGCTGCCTGTATCTATGCACTAGACAATCATATAGACAACTTAAAATTGGATAATGATAAAGCAAAAAAAATTGGCTCACTATTAGCTCAAATGACTTATGTCAAGAGTCTAAAACCTGTATTTACGAACATTTTAATCTTTGAACTGCGAGAAAATATCAAAGATACCGATTTTTTAGAAAAACTAAAATCACAAGGAATCCAAGCTACAGCATTTGGCAATAACACCATAAGATTTGTTTTCCATTTACAAATAACTGATGAAATGGTGACACGAATAAGTGAAGTATTAGAATCTTTAGCGTTTTAAGGTTCCAACGTGGTAGTATGGCTCTAAGACATGCTACCGCTCTATTTAGCCACCAAGAATCTCTCCTACATTCTGCTGCTTGATATGCTTTTTTGTTTATTCCCGAATGCTTCTAAAGCTGCACCTGATTTCTTATGGAGAGCAAGCTTCGTATGATAAGGAATTGTTTTTAATGGGTTTCCAAATTTATTTGGAATACGATCTGCTCTTACGTCAGACAAAATTACCGATTTTCCCTTAAACTATCTCCTTTAAATTCGATTTTATATGAAGTATGAGATAATCCGCTATCTATCATTTCATGACTAGAAACACTGATGAAGTTTTACAATATGCAATTTCAAAAGACAACAAGGATTGTCCTTTTGAACGATGCTTAATTTTAATGGACACAAGAAGATTATTCGATAAAGAAAGACTAACAAAACTGTGTGAAGCCTACCTAAACAATGAAAATAAATATGTCAAGGAAAAAGCTATAGAGATATTGAGTGAAATTAATCAGCGTAACCCTATTTACATAAATTGATAGTATGAAAGAAAGCCAAGAAATTTATGATGACAATTTTGTAAAAAGATTATTTGACAGAATGCCTTAGGTTATGTATTAAATCATCAAAAACTTAACTATTCGCCCTTCCCTATCCACCCAAATATGTTAAAATTCAAAACTTTAACTTTTCCATAATATGCACTTAGTCGATTTTGTTCGTTCATCAGATATTATTAAATTTTTTAAATACATTTTTATCTATGGCGTCAAAAGCTGAGACAGGGCATATTAAAAATCTTGCCCACTTTGAAGACTTGATATCTTACTGTCAGTCTTATGGATCGGATTACAATCCGAGTAATTCACAACTTACTATTGCACAGCTACAGGCTACCTATGCCGCTGCGCAAACTGCACTAACTGCCTTCAAGACCCAGAAAACGGGTTTTGACACTGCCATTAATGATCGTCGCGATGCTTTCGTTGACATCAAACCGCTATCTACACGACTCATCAATGCATTAATTGCATCTGGTGCATCCAAGTTGACCATTGATGACGCCAAAGGTGTCAACAAAAAAGTACAAGGTATGTCTTCCAAAAAGAATACCAAAGACACTGAAGAGACCGCCGATACGATGACTCCGAGAAGTATCTCTACATCGCAACAATCCTACGACAGGATGAAGGATCACTTAGCAAATATGATCCCCATTCTAGAGCAAGCAAATCAGTACGATCCGAATGAATATGATCTAAAAGTACCTCAGTTAAAAACACGTGTAAACGAACTAGAAAGCTCCAAAACTGCTTGGGTTGATGCACACACTATTTACAGCAATGCTATCAGAGAGCGAAATAATGTCTTATATCATCCAGATAATGGATTAACCGCAATAGCCATGAAAGTCAAAACTTATGTCAAAAGTATCTATGGCAGTCGTAGCCATCAGTTCAAGCAAGTAAGAATGTTGGCTTTCAAGTCACAAAAAAGTGAACTATAATCCTTAATGTCCAAGGCCCGATGTAAATGAACTAATGGTTTTACGACCATTGGCTTTATTTATATTCGGGCCTTTTTAAACTTTCATGCCGATTCAAAACATCGTATATAATTCCAAATTACAACCAACGTCCTAACCAATGAACCCATGTAAAACTAATTTCCCAGTTTTATACAACAAAAGTTATATTTCCTACATCTTATGATGACTTAATTTTGTCCTTGTCATAATTGAGACAAAGTCAAATGGTCGAAAGGGATACAGAGTCAACTGATGAGCACCTTGTAAAGGTATCAGTCTTCCCTAATGTCAGCTTAATGGTCGAAAGAGTTATATTTTAAAGAATACCAAGGTTTTAAAAAGTGATGATAAACTAGTCTATTCTAAACAAGGATTCAAATTATTAGTAAGATACATTCAATATATCCAGAAAAAAAACTACGATATTATCCGTTGCCTTCATTTTAAAACCATATATTTGCCTGTGTTACAATATTAAAACACAATATACTTTGCTGAAGATATGATTTAAATAACTTTCCCAACCATAAACCTGTGCATTAAAAATATTCAAAAATTATCGTTGTGATGTAAAACCAATACACATTATGAAGACATTTAAAAATACAACATCATTTGCTTTCATGATAAATTTCATTGCTGTTGCGGTTTGTATTTTTAATGGTTGGAGTAGTCATCAGGATGTAGTTTTGCAAAAGTGTCAGGATAAATTTATTGAAACTAAAACCAGTTTTTTGGGAGAGAAACACGAATGCTTGGACAAAAATTCAAAAATAGAAGTAATTATACCATCAGCAAATGAAAGAGACAATCCCTTTAAAGATACGACCAAAGTGCATGCTGAAAAATTAATATCAGATTCAAAACCTACACAAATCATACAAAAGAAAAGTAAGAATGATAGTTTTTTTCAATCACGCAACACCGACTATTATTGTGATGATAAATGTTACAAAATTTCAAAACTAAAACCAAGACCTTTTGCAATTGATAGCTTGCGTCAATCAATTGACACTGTTGACTATGCACCAATACTTTCATTAGACATTGATGGTGACTGTGTACCTGAGATCATGATCAGTGAAGGAAGAAAAACTACTCTTTTTTACCCATATAATAATTCTATACTTTTTATTGACTCCCAAACAGGAAAAACAAAGAAAAAACTAAAAACTATAAATTTTGGACATCTACCATGCGGTTACGTGGGTGGAGACATTGATAATGATGGTATTCCAGAAATCATTATCGTTTCAGATGCCTATCAAAATCCACCAGATTTACTAAATAGGTTAATTTGTTATAATTTGGATGGAACTATAAAATGGGTCTCAGATACTACAGCCCATTCTTCTTTTTTTAATTTTGGAGGTACTTTGAGTTTAGCAGATTTTAATCAGGATGGTATTCCTGAAGTATTTTATGGAAATAGGATTTTCAATGCGCAAAATGGTGTTCTTTTGGCTGATGGAGGCAATTTTGGTCGTGGATTGTCATTAGATTATGCTTCTATAACAATTGCAGGTGATTTTAATGGATATGGAAATTTAGAATTAGCTGCTGGCAATACGGTGTACACTGTAGATATTGTAAACACAAATGGCTTAAGTGGAAATACGATGACACCATACCAACTAACGAGTGGTTTCTCTGATGGTTATACATCCATAGCTGATATAGATGAAGATGGTATCTTAGATATTATTGTAACTCGACCCGAAAGCAATGATAGAATCGGGTTTTACATTTATAACTTCCTAAATAATGTCCCAAAAGTATTTGCAAGTGTTACCTTTCAATATGATGATAATGGTTCATATCCTGTTAGTCCTGCTCATGTTTATGACCTAGCTAGTACTGGAGAAAAATCTATTCTAATAGGAGTTGATTCAAAAATTTTGTGTTTCAAGTTTGACAAGAGCACTTCATCTTTAAACAAAACTTGGGAAGTTAATGCCGTACCTCATGTTTATAACAATGTTGCAAATGCATTTGATTTCAATAACGATGGACTAATGGAAATTTTTGTCAATAGGTATAATCGAACAATTATCTATAATGAAATCGATGGAAACATGACTCCTATAGATTCCATAAAATGTCAAAATTATGGAAACTTTAGGATCATCGGAAATAAAAGTCAATCATTACTTTGTCTTTCATGTGTGGAAAAGACCCAATGGGTAGGCAATGCTGGATATTTTGTATCAAAATTAGCTATTTACGGTCCACCATCTGGTGAAAGATGGGCGCCAGCTCGGAAAATATGGAACCAATATGCTTACAATCCTCTCTTTATCAATGATGATGGCACGGTACCACAATTTATGGAAAATCCTGCCACCTTCAAAAATGGAAAATATAACAATTTTATGTTGCAAGAATCGCTCATTGATGAAGATGGCAACATAGCACTAGAAGCAGCATCCCTTTCGGCAGAAATACATTGTGTGGACTTTGATGTGAATACTCAAAAATATAATGTTCATTTTAGTATCAATAACAAAGCTGATGCCTCTGCGTCAGCACTAAAACGTCTACCCGTGGCTTTTTATAATGGCAATCCTGAAACAGGCGGATCGCTAGTGGGCGTTTATAATACAACTACTGATCTACTGGCTGGTGATACAATGTCAGGTCTCTCCTACTCTTTTGGATCAAGTGATTTGACATCAATTTTTATAATCATTAATACCGATCAATTCCCAATCACAATAGCTGATTCATCTCATTACCTCATCGACGAATGTGACTATACCGACAATGTATTTATTGCAATGGCACCCAAGATCACTAGGACAACAGAAGAGATTTGTGAAGGCGACAGTTTTACTTTTTATGACGAAACGCTTGTATCATCAGGAATTTATTATTATGAAGAATCAGACATAAATGGTTGTGATAGCTTGATATTAGCACTCGAACTAAATGTCAGCAATGTCAAAACAGAAAGTTTAACCACCTCAGTATGTGACTCCTATGATTGGAATGGACAAACTTATACAACCGATGGCGTTTACACGCACCAAACCCTAAGTGTCAATGGTTGTGACTCTATCACTACCTTAAACCTCAATGTCTTTAATTCTAACAATATCAGCCTAACCCAACAAAGTTGCGATACCTACTTCTGGAATGGTCAAACATATGCCAACAGTGGCATATATACATACAAAACTCAAAACATACACAATTGTGATTCCATCGTAACACTTGACTTAAAAGTCTATCCGTCAGCAGAAACCGAACTCGTCCAAGCTGCATGTTACAACTACGAATGGAACGGACAGAATTATACTGAATCTGGTATTTACATTTACAAAACGCAGACAAGATATGGATGCGACAGTACAGTGACACTCGATCTTACGATCAGCGACATTATCCGTACCCAACAAAATGTCACTGCCTGTGATAGTTACAATTGGAATGGGCAGACATATGATACAGAAGGAGCATACACCTTTAATGGTCAGAGTATCAATGGTTGTGATTCTATTGTTACACTTCAACTCATCATTCATCCATCTACAGCATCTTCAATAACACAGACTGCCTGTGACTCATTCTTATGGAAAAACGTGACTTATGATGAATCAGGTCTTTATACATATCCTACTCAAAATATCTTTGGCTGTGATAGTCTAGTTACTTTAGCATTGATTATACATAAAACATCGACATCAATATCAGAGATTAATGCTTGCAAAGAATACAGTTGGAATGGTGAATCTTATGACCATAGTGGAACTTACGTATATCAAACATCCAACGCCAAAGGCTGTGATAGTTTGGCTACTTTACAACTTAATATTTATCAACCTGATGAGATTATAACCCAACAAACGGCTTGTGACTCTTACCAATGGAATGATCAAACATTTACCGAAAGTGGCATGTATGCCCATCAAACTCAAAACATCTATGGATGCGATTCACTTACCACACTTCTTCTGACTGTTCATCCTTCTAATGCCTTAAGTTTTAATCTGACAGCATGTGACAGTCTTAATTTTTTAGACCAAACATTAACGACTAGTGGCAGCTATACTTTTGGTTTGCAAAATCAATATGGATGTGACTCTACCATCACTTTGAATCTGACCATTTCTGGTAATAAATCAAATTCCCTTCAGGCGGCATGTCAGCAATATCTTTGGCCTATCAATGGCAAAACTTACACATCTTCAGGCACTTATACAGAACGATACACGAATGCTTTAGGATGTGACTCTACCCATACACTAGAACTTGTTGTTCATCCTGAGTACGCATTCTTCACCGATGCAGAAGCTTGTGCGCAGTTTGTATGGCCTTTGACACAGCAACGATATACACAAACCGGCACATACACGCAACCACTAAAGACAGCCGAAGGATGTGACTCCATCTTTACATTGGACTTAGTGATTCATCCTGAGTTTGAATTTCGAGATACCGTAATTGCAACTGAACCATATTATTGGTCTATCAATAATCAAACCTACGATTCTACAGGTATATACGCTGAAACATTTAGGTCTGAAATATCCTGTGATTCTATTCATTATTTACATCTCACCATCAATGACAATTCGGAGGTATTTTTTCCAAATATCATTTCTCCAATAGGTGTCAATGCATTCTTTACAGGTTATAGCAATAACGTTTCCATACAAATCAATTCACTATCCATTTATGACAGATGGGGAAATGTAATATTTGCAAAAGAAAACTTTTCAGCCAATGATCCTGATCAAGGATGGGATGGTAAATACAAAGGGAAAGAAGTAGCACAAGGTGTTTATATATGGAAAGCAGTAGTAAAACTTAAAGATGGTAGTTTACGGACCCATGTAGGCGATGTCATGGTTATGAAGTGATAAAATCTTTGAATGAGGCTCAAACAATAAAAAATGTTGCAATTAGGTCACTATTCTTACATCCGCATATAACAAAAGTTATATTGACAAAGCTAAAAAGTAAATAGATATTTGCATTTTGATATTTATTGATAATATTCTTTAAAGTCTGGACGAGTTTTCCTACTTGCTGTTTGTAATGGGTAAACAAGTAATTATCAGTAGCAATAAAACTTGATCCAACCACATCTAAATAGCAATCAATATGAGAAAACATGATAGAATACAAATGCAAATAGTTTCCACATGTCAAGATTTAGGCATTAAACCCAAATAAGTCAATAGGTATATTTTTCTAATGGCGGCCATTAGCGGAAACGCTTTGTTTGATTGACTTTAAGTGTTATATTTGCCCAATTATTTCATGTAAGATTTATATTTTATGGATTTTAAAATTGAGTATA
>JBGSOH010000348.1:0-14301 GCA_041739205.1 Saprospiraceae bacterium | reverse complement strand
CTTGCTTCCAGTTAACACCCACTACAGGATAATCATCAAAAGCTGGGTGCCAAAAATAATTACGTGAATGTGGCTCATTGTATGGAAATGTAAAATCTCTAATCCAGCATAATGTATCTGGAAACACTTTTACTTCATCCTTATTAATAATTGATGTCCTAGTTGCCGTTTTGTCGTGAGCTGCTTTTTGCCAATCAATCCATTGATACTTGAATTTAAGAGATGCATAATCAAGCTCTCTTTTTCCTTCAAATGCCATGTCACCTTGGTAGTACATGTCCCCAAGTTCTTCTGAACTTAGTTCATAATCCAGTTCAACTTCCCAGTCAATAATTTCATTTCCGAAATCATCTTCTATTTTATTGCCCAATGTTTCGTGAGCTACAGAATCTCTCACCCATTCTACGAATTGGCGATACTCATTATTGGTGATTTCTGTATCATCCATAAAAAAACCAGAGATGGAAATTGCTTTTTGTCTTTGGGCATAGGTAGAAAAAACATCTTGATCACTCTGACCTATAGTCAAAGTACCCGAAGGGATGTACACCATTCCAAATGGATTAAAGCCTGTCCATTTGGGACGATTTTGGGCACCGGTAAGCTGACCGGACTCTTGCTTACCGCAAGAAGAGATTAGCATTACGGCTAATAATAAAGCACTTAAACTTGATAAACTTTTCATTTCTTTTAGCGATTTAACCTATAATTAATATGGGCTTCGGAATAAAGCGACGTAAAGATAACTGACTATTTTAAAACTACAACTATTTTAAATTCGTTTTTTAAAATATTTTTATCTCTGAAAAACTCTTTAGCAGTTTAATAACGACAATATCAATCAAATATTGCATAGTTACCAAAATAAAATTAGGCTTTCATATGAAAAAAATAAATATATCTAATTTTTAATATTTTATTCTATAAATTATAATAAGTCAGAATAATAACAATTCATTAGTACAAATTAAATAATATTAATTTCGAATATAGAAATTTACTAAAAATAGAAAATAATTGATAAAACAGAAAATATACTGTTTTTATCAGAGATCACGAGGGTTATAAATGATCTTTGGTGGTAGCCCAATTCCAATAATTTTTTGTAAGTTATAAGACAATAAAATTTCATGACTTCCTTGATTTAATTTTCTCAATGCCGACAATCCAAAGTCATAGCTATATGAAATTTTATACTTCCTCCCTAAATTTGTACCCATTATGATGGAGAAAGCATCTATGGAAGTGGCATTATACCCCCTAAAATTGATGCCTCCAAACAAACTTTCATTAAATCTCCCCAAAACACCTAAATCAATCTGAACAACTGCTGCATCTGCTTTTATTAAAAAAGAAGGTATGATTTCTGTATTCTGATCATAAAAATATTTGTACTGACCATATAAACTTGCAAAAAACGCCTTATTATATATAGCATCTCCAACTCCATACTGATGGGTTGGTAATTCGCCAAGTGTAAGCCCTGCTTCTATATTTTTACCCATGAAATAGGTACCCGCTTCCCAAGATAGCCCAAAACCAGTGGCCACTGATGTTTGCAAAAAAGGGTCATTATGGTTAAAGACGCCTTCATAAGTTCCATCAGGTGTAATGATACCTGACCCATCAATACTAAGTATATCTATCCCAAGGCGACCGCCAAATGAGAGAAAACCAACTGGAGTTCCTGCCACATAATTATAGGAGAATTTCAAATTAGTATTGTCAAACAAACCCGTTTTTTGATTATGCAATGTAAATCCAACTGCTCCATTCCACAAGTAAAATGGCATATCTGCCCCAACATAAAAAGTCCTTGGATTGCCTGGAAAAGCACTATATTGATCTCTGTAAGATGTAAATACGCTCAATGACCTTTCTAAACCACCATAAGCAGGATTTTCGTAATACTTATTAAGCATATATTGGGTGAACTGAGGGCGTTGCTGAGCATACGTAGTATGAACAACAAACATTACTATTGTAAAAATAAGGTACCTCATAATATTACATTCGATATATAATACAATATTAAGATTATTTTGTTTTAATACCAAATAAAGTTAACAAAATACTTAGCATTTGTCGTTGGTCACCTTTATTAAGATAATATAATCATGTTTTTGGGTTGTAATGAAAAAGAGAATAAGAATCTTCAATTTGGATTGGAAATATGATCTTCACCTATTATTATATAATAGTAAATGTCAGTCCATCGTAAGCAGGAGTGATATTTGGTGGGCATTTTTGTAAAATATCTTCATGTTTGCCCAGATCATGGGACAAGTGTGTGAAATAGGTATGATCGGCATCAATTTTTTGAGCTACATCTACGGCTTCATCAAACGTATAATGAGAGTAATGTTTACGATACTGAAGTGCATTAAGTACTAATACTTTTAATCCTTTAAGACTTTGTATTGCAGCTTCATCTAAGTAGGAAGCATCCGTAATATAAGCGAAATCACCGATTCTATACCCCAAAATAGGCAATGTGCCGTGCATTACATTAATAGTCCTAATAGAAATTTGAGTTAATATTTCATAAACTCTTTGGCCAACTATTTCATGGCAAACAACTTTCGGAGACCCAGGATATGGACTTGACTCAAAAACATAGGCAAACTTCATTTTTATTTCGTCAAGCACTCTTTTTAGACCATATATAGGCATTTCTTTACCCTGTCTAAAATTAAATGGTCGAATATCGTCCATACCGATAATATGATCATTGTGCTCATGAGTCAATAAAATTGCATCGAGTTTTTTTACTTTATTGGTAAGCATTTGTTGACGAAAATCAGGGCCTACATCTATT
This sequence comes from Saprospiraceae bacterium, assembly GCA_041739205.1. Taxonomy (GTDB): domain Bacteria; phylum Bacteroidota; class Bacteroidia; order Chitinophagales; family Saprospiraceae; genus OLB9. Next base: position 11,483 of record JBGSOH010000348.1, on the reverse strand, counting down.
AATATATTGTATCCTTTTTCAGAAATCAATACAGATGATCTCAATCTATTGTCTTTAGGGTCATCCGAAAGACAAGTATCGCACTCACAACCTATGACGGGTACGCCTTGAGATGTACTAGTTCCGAGAAAAGTTATTTGCACGCTGATGGTTTAAATTTATTCTTGATTAATGTTAGAAAGTTCTAAGTTTTTTATAAGATTTCTATAAAAGGTTTTGGATTTGTCTGTGAGAATATTTTCATCTTCCATTATGACGGACAAAATATCAATAAGCACGTTCACACGACCATCAGTATCAAAAAACCTGTTCACCACCACTACCCTTTTATTTTCAACAATACAGTATCCTGAATTAAAATTCCCTTTTTCGTACCTAACTACATAATCTAACTCCTTAAATATATGTTCCACTTTCTGTAAGGTCGGTTTTGTATGTTTTATCATGATAAATTGACAAAAAATTATAAATTTGCACCACAAATATACTGAAATGATTTAAAGGAGACATAAATTCTGATTTAATTAAGCAATAAATCTAAAAATTAATGTGTTGGACTTATTTCAAATTCAAAATAGCACAGACATGAGCAGAATTGTAACGTTAGTATTCATTTTTTTTACAGCATTTATTCTTGAAGGGAATAGTCAGGGTTTTAAGGCTATGGGAATTGTTGGACTCAATGCATCACAAATAGATGGTGACGATTCTTATGGATTCCATAAATTGGGCTGGAGTGCCGGAGCTAGATTATCATATGCCACGGAAAAAAGTTATGATTTATCCCTTGAAATGTTGTATAGTCAAAGGGGATCGCTAGTAAAACCTGTAGATGATAAGATCCCAAATTTTAAAATAAAACTGAATTATTTTGAATTTCCTGTAGTCTTTAGTATCAGAGATTGGTTTGTCGAAGAAGGTAAATTCTATAAGGTCAGAGCAGATGTTGGCATTTCTTACGGGTATTTATTCGGAATAGATGCTCCAGGATATGATGAAACAACCTTTAAAACACATGATGTAAGTTACTTGATAGGTGCAGGAATAAATTTTACAAAAAGATTTGGAATGTCCTTAAGATATACTTCTTCGTTTACAAAAGTATATAAACCAGCTGATGTTGAAGAAACTAGTCTTTTGAGTTATTTCCTCACCTTAAGGTCTGAATATAGTTTTTAACATTAAACACTTTCAATTTAAATTTCCATGAATAGAATAAGTCTTATAAGTGTAATTTTTGGCTTGCTAATTTTGTTTTCTTGCAAAGATGAAGCTAAAAAAACAACCCAACCAGAACAAAAAACACCACCTGCTGTGGACATGTCACAACCTGAAATCCCAGGTCTGACCCAAGAAGTGATGATCAGACTTCTAGATCAATGCACTTATGTAGATTATATTTTCCACAGTCTACCATACAGTATAAGTCAAAATGAAGACCCGAGCATTGACATGAATATAAGCTTTATAGATTACAAAAGGCCTCTGGGTAGAATACCTAAAGACTGTAAACCTATAGGAAGAAAATTCTTTCATATTAATGGCGAAATTGTTTATGACGTAGATGTATATCTAAGTAGTCAATGTAGGTTTTATGTATTTGTGGATAAAAACAATAAACCACTTTTTGCTAATTATATGACGGAAGATGGATTAAAGTTTTATGCTGACATGGCATCAAGAGCACGTGGTGCTGTAAATCAATAATGACAGCATAAACCATGAAAAAAATAGCAGTCATTGATCTGGGATCAAATACTTTTCATCTTCTAATAGTAAAAGTAGGAGAAGAACACACATTCGAAACCATCTTCAGAGATAGAGTTTTTACGGGACTATCTGACGGAGGTATTGATGTGATAAGTAATGAAAAGTTAGCTTTTGGTTTAGAAACTATAAGACATTTCAAAAATAGATTAGATGAATATGAGGTAGATGAACTAAAAGTCATAGGTACGGCAGTATTAAGAAAAGCATCAAATCGACAAATATTTATAGATGAAGCTACTAAAATCCTAAATGCAAATATAAATATAATTGATGGTCAAAAAGAAGCTGAATATATATATAAAGGTATCATGCTATTGCCAGTACTCAGATTAGGGACACATTTGATCATGGATATCGGTGGTGGAAGTACTGAATTTATATTAGTTTCTGAAGGCAAAAAAGTATGGTCTGAAAGTTATACCTTAGGTGTAGGTGTGCTCCACAATCTTTTTCACCATCATGAACCCATTGCAAAAACTTCACTACTGTCAATGATAGTCTATGTCGATGAAACCCTAAAAGATATGCTGGACATTCTAATAAATTACAAAATAGAATTTTTAATAGGTGCATCAGGATCCTTTGAAGTACTTCAATCTATGACATCTAAGGATATTGACGACAATAGTATTAGTGCAATTTCTATGGAGGAATTTGAAGAAATTTATAGCATTATTGTAAATACAAACTATGAAGAAAGAGCTAAGTTGCAAGGTCTACCATTAGAAAGGGTAAAATTAATTGTCGTTGGCATTGCCTTGAAAAAAATCATAGCAGACCTAGTGAAACCATCAAAAATTGTAGTTTCTCCTTTTGCACTAAAAGAAGGCGTTTTGAGTGACATGATCAGTGAATAAGTTATTTTTTTTATTCAAAAAATGTGACAATTTATTTTTTTAGTTGTCAAATAACTAACAAAACGAAATATCATGTCACTTCAAATTCAACCATTAGAGCCCACTTTTAATACCTTAAATTTTGTAAAGGAGCTTGCCATTACTTATACACCTAAGCTAGCTGGAGCAATTGTTGTATATCTTATAGGATCTATACTAATTGGATGGGTCAGTAAATTGATTCAAAAAACAATGAACGTTAAAAAAGTTGACGTATCCCTTCAATCTTTTTTATCTTCTTTTGTAAAAGTATTATTGAACATCCTCCTTCTCCTTACAGTATTCGGAATGCTTGGTGTAAACTTGACTTCATTTGCAGCCATCCTTGCTGGTTTGGCAGTGGGTGTCGGCGCTGCATTAAATGGGACATTAGGCAATTTCTCAGGTGGCGTCATGATGCTATTATTTAAACCATTTAAAGTCGGAGATCTTATTGAAGCCCAAGGAAATATAGGGACAGTTCTAGAACAAGGGATATTTAATACAACCCTACTTTCAGCAGAAAACAAAACCATAATTTTAGCAAATGGTGCAGTTTCCACAGGGACAATTATCAACTATACCACACATGGCAGTTTGAGAGTAGATATAAATATGGCCATAAGTGTAGAACAGTCTGTAGATCAAGCTAGGCAAATAGCTTTAGAAGCTCTAAAAACCGTCCCAAATATTCTACAAAGTCCTAAGCCTGAAATCAATATCTTAAAAATTGGCGACGGGATGACTATGCTTGCCATTCGACCCTATTGTGTGCAATCAGAATATTGGAATGTATTTTTTGGAGTGCAAGAAGTCGTTAAAAAAGCGTGGGATGTTAATGGAGTACAAGGCCCAATACCACACAATGTATTCATAAACAAATAACAAGGATCGAGGATCTCTTAAATGAAAAAGCCTCTCATTGTATAAATGGGAGGCTTTTTATTTTCTTTAACATATTATTTTCAAATAATTACAAGATTATTCTTCTTCATCTCTTTGTACAGACTCAGGGTACATGGTTTTTAGATTTTTAAACATGTCATCTACTCTATACATCTCGTCAATAGTCTCATCAAAATAGAAAAATATTGCTGGAATCCTTCTCACGTGATGCTTGATCCTAGCTGCTAATGCTTTTTTGATTGGAACTGTATGTTTTACTACTTGCCCTAAAACTACTGATTTGTCAGGAGCATTAAAAACACTTAGGTAGACTTTTGCTTGCGCTAAATCTGGTGTAATCTTGACAGAAGTCACCGTTACAAATGCTTCTCCATACATATAAGGTCCTTCTTGTTGGAAGATGGGACCAAGATTTCTTTTGATCAATTCACTGACCTGTAACTGTCTCTTATTATCCATTATTTTTATTAGTGCCACAAAATTAATACTTTTGCCCTAATAGAAATCATAAAGACAGGATAATTTGATCAATAATCCAAACATACTGGAAACTCCTATTGATTATGTCAAAGGAATCGGACCCACAAAAGGTGAAACTTTCCGTAAAGAACTCAACATTCATACGGTGCAAGATTTGCTTTTTACTTTTCCCTTTAGGTACATAGATCGCACGACTTTTCACCTGATCAAGGATATAAAGGCAGATGGCGACAATATCCAACTAAAAGGGAAACTTGTTTCTATTGAAAAAATAAAAGGAAAAACAAATAGGTCGCGCATCCAAGGGATGTTTAAAGATAGTACTGGTTTCCTAGAGTTGGTATGGTTTCAAGGAGCTACTTGGCTGGACAAAACGCTACAAGTAGGTGAAGAATATATTATTTATGGACGTGTGACGATCTTTTCTGGCAAAAAAACGATGGCACATCCTGAAATGGAATTGATATCAGAAGCATCGACCTCACTATCCAAAACTTTTGACCCTGTATATAGCAGCACAGAAAAAATGGATGGAAAGGGATTAGATAGTAAAGCACGTCGCAAAATCCTTAAAGTACTTCTTTCAGCAATTACCGAAAAAGACCTTCCAGAAACACTTCCACCTTATTTGCTAGAGAAACTGAAAGTATGTTCACGATATCAGGCAATACAATGGATTCACTTTCCTGAAACCGATGCTCAGAAGGAATTGGCAAGCAATAGGATTAAATTTGAAGAATTCTTCTATGTACAAATTAGGTTACTTCAAAGTAAAATTTATAGAAAATATAAGTATAAAAGTGCCGCTTTCACTACGATTGGACAATATTTTAATACATTTTACAACACTCAACTGAAGTTTGAACTTACAAATGCTCAGAAAAAAGTCATCAAAGAAATCAGAGCGGACATGGGTAAAAATGTTCAAATGAATAGATTATTACAAGGTGATGTGGGTAGCGGTAAAACCATCGTAGCATTGCTGTCCATGCTCATTGCCATCGATAATGGTTATCAAGCTTGTCTGATGGCGCCTACTGAAATATTAGCTCAGCAGCATTATGAATCCATCACTGAAGCCTTGGGTGAGTTGCCGATAAGAGTAGCATTTTTATCAGGTAGCATCAAGGGTAAAAAACGTGAGATCATTCTAGAAGATTTAAAAAGTGGTCAAATCCACATCATCATTGGCACCCATGCACTTATAGAAAATCATGTTGCATTCCAGCATCTTGGATTATCCATTATTGATGAGCAACATAGATTCGGTGTGGCGCAGCGGGCTAGTCTTTGGAAAAAAAATGATGAATTGGCACCACACGTTTTGGTCATGACTGCCACTCCTATTCCTAGGACATTAGCTATGACTTTATATGGCGATCTCGATGTATCGATTATAGACGAACTTCCACCTGGTAGGAAGGAAATCAAAACCATTCATAAATTTGAGGCAGCAAGACCGCAGTTGATACAATTCATGCATAGTGAAATAGCAAAAGGCAGGCAAATATATGTCGTTTTCCCACTGATAGAAGAATCTGAAAAACTTGATTTACAGAATTTACAAGATGGGTATGAAAGACTATTACAATATTTTCCTCAGCCTGACTTCCAAATTAGTGTCGTTCATGGGAGAATGAAAGCAAAAGACAAAGACTGGGAAATGCAGAGATTTATAAATAAAACTACACAGATCATGGTAGCGACAACTGTGATAGAAGTAGGCGTCAATGTGCCGAATGCATCTGTAATGGTCATTGAAAATACAGAAAGATTTGGTTTATCGCAGCTTCATCAGCTTCGTGGCCGTGTAGGAAGAGGCGCAGATCAGTCTTATTGCATTCTCATGACAGACTACAAATTATCCAAAGAAAGTAAAGAACGTATCGCCACTATGGTGAGAACAAATAATGGTTTTGAAATTGCTGATGCAGATCTTAAATTACGCGGGCCTGGTGATATTCAAGGTACTCAGCAAAGCGGACTTTTGGATTTTAAGTTATTGAATATTAGTTCGGATAGACCTATAATGGATGCGGCTAGAAACCTTGCAATTATGATCATAGATGATGACCCAAATCTCAGTAAACCAGAAAATGAAAGTATAAGCAAACAAGTCAGCATATTGAGAAGAAAAAACAAAGATTGGGGAAGAGTATCTTGATGGTTATTCCCTGATTGTCAGATAATTGACATACCACTGATATGCTACCAATAATCCTACCGGTATGATGGTAAAAGATGTAAAGATTATATTTGTGGTAAAACTTATCACTACACTTATACACATTAAAACAGCAATCACTACTGTAGCTAACTGTAACTTTTTCTGAGACCCAACATTGTCAGGAATGTGCATACTACCCAAAGGAATCATAATTAAAAACGAAAATAAAGCTAATGCCAATATACCATCATTGGGAATGAAAGCAAAATAAGCAACCAAAGAAATCAAAGAAATTAAAAGTGCTACACCTACGAAAGTGGACGTATTTTTTTGTTGTTCAGAAAGTGTATATCTACCAAATTTATTGGTCATGAGATATAGATTCATCAAAGGTGAAAAGACCCAAGTGGAAATAAAAAAAATTACAATCAAGGCTATAATTGGAACCAAATATGGCTTCAATGTTTCATTGTTGTCCGCAAGATTACCCAAAAGACGTAAAGCAATATATGAACCAATGATAAATATCCACTGATTTTTGCCCTTCATCTTACCTAGCCAAAGCATAAACTGCAGAAAATACCTGTATACAGGAAACTTAGATTTCATGGCTTCCAACATGCCTGCTTTGGCATATTCACTCATCGGATCTACCTTAAGAGCTGTCTGAAAATGCATCAATGCATCATCTGACTTACCGTGATGTAGCAATCCCCAGCCAAGATTAGCATGTGTGTCAGGATTGTTTGGATCCGTAGCTAGAGATTTGTCTATAGTTTCGAAAGCTTCTTGCCTTCTTCCAAGACCAACCAACGCTGATGATCGAGCATTGAGCGAAGTAATGTTTTCAGCGTCTATTTGGAGTCCTATATTGGCACTATTTAATGCATCTTCATAGTCTTTTGTCTGAAGAAATAAGCTTGCCTTGTAAGCATGGTAATCTGCATTTGTAGGTTCGATTATGATAGCTTTATCTATCAGATCTTTTGCTTCTTGAAACGCTCGATTTACACTTTTGACGTTAGATAAAAGGTAAAAAGCAAATGATTCATTGGGATTTTGGTCGATAATCATAGTACAAAGTTGACTTACATCTTCATACTTATGCATGCCCATCTTTGCAATAGACATCATTTTGAGAATTTCAATATCATTATATCCTTCAGACATAAGACCTTCAAGCAATTCTTCAGCTTGTGAAAATCTTGATTGACTCAATAAAATATCAACCCTTGAAACCTGTCGGATAAAATCCATATCATTCATCTAAAACACATTAAACATTACATAAAATTACCATGTACTATCTTGCCAACTACTTAATATACTTTAATATTTCGTCGTAGATACCTGATTCATTCGCAAAAAGAGCATAATTTTTTGCTGTATTAAACCACTCTCTAGTGCTTGCGTGATGCTTTTTTGCAGCTACGATCAGATCATTTGTGGTGATAGGTTCAGGTACACCTGTTTTTAGGGCAATTCTCAATTTTTCTTCTACTGCAATATCTACCATAGCCTTGAGATCCGCACCAGAATAAAACTTAGTTTGTTCGATGACTTTGCCTAGTTCCAACTTTTCTTTAGGCTTTTCATTCATGATGATCTCTAGAATTTTTTCTTTACTTTCGGTGTCAGGTGGTGGTACAAATATAATTCTGTCAAATCTTCCTGGTCTTCTAAAAGCTGGATCTAGATGCCAAGGTGCATTAGTAGCACCCAATACAAGAATGCCATCATTATTACCTTCTACACCATCAAGTTCGGACAAAAACTGATTAATCACATGACGACCAGACGAGTTTTTCATATCAGAACGACTAGCGCCCAAAGCATCTACCTCATCAAAAAACAAGACACATGGTGTGTTGCGCCGAGCTACTTCAAAGATGTAGCCCATATTTTTTTCGCTCCTCCCTATCCACATATCAAGTATATCATTAATACCCACGCTGATGAAATTTGCTTTAATCTCGCCTGCTGTAGCTTTTGCTAGATAGGTTTTACCACAACCTGGAGGTCCATACAATAATATGCCACCGCCTACTTTTTTGCCGTAAGCAGCATACAAATCTGCATTTTCAAGCGGTTTGATTATTTTAAGATCAATTTCTTCTTTGAGTTTGTCCATACCTCCAACATCCTTAAACGAAATGCTAGGTTTTTCCATCAAAAAGTCCTTATCGTCAGGACCATTTGCAAACCCAAATCCAAATGGATCATCTTCGTCAAATTCTTCATCATCTTCAAAATCAAATGACGGCATTCTTAGATTATCATCCAATTCTTTATCCTCGAAATCTGGATTTTCATCCAATATTTTCTCATATAACTCTTGTGCTTCATCGATAGACTTTTCTCTTACGAGTGATTTTGCACATATAACCATCATCCTTTCCGTCGCTTTATTTCGAGCCATGAGTTCTTCTACAATGACAATAACACCAGAATACCTGCCCCTCCTGAAATAAACTTCGGCAAGACCTTCTTTAGCTTTTATGTGGTTGGAATCGTAATTCAATACAGTCTGATATTCAACTTCTGCTTCTTCCAATCTACCGAAATGCAAATATTTTCCCGCCAACATTATTCTCAAAGGTAGGTTATCAGGTGATCCTTCTATGGCTTCTTTTAGCGATTCTATATCTTGATTATTCACTGTTCTTTTAATTTTAAGGTGTAACTAATGAGCCCAAAAAAAGCATAAGTGGACTGAATTACTAAGTATTATTTACGATTTGACAGGTGTTAAAAACTGAATTATTTTAGCTTCTGCCAATTCGTTTTCTGTGATCTCATATATATTTTTTTCAAGTAACAAAATTGTCTCTTCGATCCTTTGATTTGTAATATCATAAATGACTTTATACATTTTATTTTTACTTGAAGATTTATATTTAAGCGTTGACTTTTCTTTTATTTGTTGAATAAACGTCAAAAACTCATGTCTTGTTTTATCCTTGCCTTTATTAAAGATAGACAACAACATTCTATTACCATTTATAAACTGTAAATCTTCAAAAACATCTTCTACATCATCATTGACTTCTGTTATCAAATCATAATATCTCCAATCTGCTAGACTCCCTGCAATGTCTTTAAGTTTGAGTTTTTCATAAATAAGCCTTCTAAGCAATTTAACATCACATGATTTATAAAAATAAAAGTATTCCATGGCAAATCGAACTGGTGACCGATCTTGTCTGAGTTCTAATTCGTGTTTTTCGTATTTTCGAATGTGATTTAAGTATAAATGATGATTCTCTGTTGGTATTTCTAGTCGTAACAATTCTTGTCCAATTTTCTGCCAATGGAAAGCCAAGGTTTCATCTTTTGTATTCCAATTTGCTTCCAAATGTGCATCCAAATGATAGATAGCAGTCTGTAGTGAAATAAGTTTCCCCCATAAATCAGCTTTGGATTCTCCTGAAAAATCGTGAGACAGTTCTAAAAGCTCTGGAAATAATCTGTATTCAAAGAGCGCGATTATTTTTTTGTGTAATTCTGTCGAATCTATATGGCTTTCTACCATGTTTTATACGTTTTATATTTATTGTTTTAGCTAGTGCAAAAACATTACCGATGATCAAATCTTGTACTTGAAGGTGTAAATTTGTACATTTTAATAGAATCTTCAAAATATAAACGACAAAAACCGAAGAATAGCTGTTGGATATAAAAATTTCAAAAATGACTTGATTGGTTTTAGAGTTAGTTTTAACGACATTTCTTTTATCGAAAACAACATGAAATTAACCCACAGAATAACTAATCTCTATAGGTAGCCACTATAGTCAAATTAGTAATTTTCTAGTATATTTCATCAAAGTGTTAAAGCTCTATTTCAAAAACTCCTTTATCAATCCATTTACTTCTGTCGCTTTCTCAAACATGATGAAGTGACCACCTTTTTTTACTAAATGCAGGGTGCAATTTGGTATTTTTTCAGCGCCTGCTTTGGCAAATTTTTCAGTAGTGCCACCATTTAAAAATCTATTGGGAATCAAGTTGTCATTTGCACCAAAAATACATAATGTCTGTTGTTTTAACAAAGGTAGAAAATCAAAAACCGGACTATCCACCATCGCATTAACACCTTGAGTGATGTGGTAACAATAATCTGTAAAATCAGATGCAGTTCTTATTTTAATACGATCATCTATCATAAATTGGGCTTCTTTTGGCATGTCATAAAAATTGTAGGCATAGTTAACTCTGATTTGTTCTACCGTAGTCAGTTTTACACCATCTACGGTCATCACATCTCGGAACCATTGTCTCTGACCTTTGTGAAATGTCTCGAAACCAGCAGGTGCAACCAAGATCAATTTAGATACCAGATCAGGATATTTGAGTGCTGTGGAAATAGCTATTTGTCCACCCATAGAGTGACCAGCCAAAACGACATTTTTGATATTCAATTTTACACAAAAGTCGTGAATTACTTCTGCAAAAAAGTCCATGGATACCTTATAGTTACCTTTGGAAGATTTGCCATATCCAGGCAAATCAATGGCGATGCATCTATAGTCAGATTGGAGCGCTGAGACATTGTTTTTCCATGCGGGAATATAGGATGCTAGACCGTGTATGAACAGGATGGTTTCTTTGCCTTTTCCTTGGTCAGAGTAGGCTATTTTGATATCATCTTTGATGGTGACAGTCTGCGTAGCAACTCCATAATCTAAATCAGCCATACTAAAAGGAGTATCTTGAGCTACCATAAAGTAACCAATAAAAAATATAAATATGATGGTAAATGACGTTTTCATGTTATTAAATTTGATCTTTAAAAATGAATTTAAACTACTTTTTTGCAAAATTTAGAATATCAACCATTTGAGACATACAAAACCCAACCAAGGGTCTATTGGTCTTTCGGTGACTCCGCCATTGGTCAATGTACTATCATAAAAATCACCCAAACCCATATACGCTCCATGCGCTTCTACGGTCAAGAATGCACCGAAATCGTAACCAACTTTTGCATTGGCTTCCCAACCCATAAAGTTGTCACCACCATTAGGTGCGATCGTAGAAAATCCTGTGGCACCACCTATTTTAGAGTGGAGCTTATTAGGAATCAGATCACGTGAAAAATTGACTGTACCACCCGCAATGCCGTATCCCATGTTGGAAATATCCGTAACAGCAGCTACAAAACGATTGACAACATTGCCATGTGGAAATAGAATATATCCACCATGACCTATAAAAATTCCACCTGGACTTCCCCATGTATTGGCAGTCATGACACCACTATATTTTTTGTCTGCTATACCATT
>JBGSOH010000299.1:0-12499 GCA_041739205.1 Saprospiraceae bacterium | reverse complement strand
TCGCCACCATCTACATTGGTAGAAAATGACCTGACCTTTACAAATCTACCACCATTTGTGACCGATCCTATAATTTTATTAAACTTATCGGTAGCGTCTACATTTAGACTAAAATAGATAGTATCGTTATCTCCCTGTACGACACTACCATGTGCTCTTGTAAAACCTTGCATCGCCTCATCTACAAAAATCTTTTTTGTCCATAAGATATCACCTTTGGGTTTGTAGCTAGTGACAATGACTGTATCAGAATAAACCAGTTTGGTCATATCCGTACTATCAAGCTCCATCTCTACGGAAACAAAATTTCCATCACTCAGCTGTGCAGCGGCTATACTCAATATTTCCTTTCCATTTGCAGTAGGATAGGTTCGATGAAAAAAATTCTGAGCTTGTATCCCCAAACTACAAAACAGCATCATAAATGCTAAACCAAATATTTTAGTCGGCATATTTCTCTTAACTTTTGATAATGTCATAGACGATATTACAATATAGTAGCGTCAAAAATAATATTAAATGCCAAAAGTACAATAAAATTCTCACCATTATATACCCTGGACGACGTTTATAGTACAAATTTAACAAAAAAAAGAGCAGTAGATTTGACCTACTGCTCCTTTTTAAACTTTCAAAATCACCAAATCAAGACAAATTTGCATTTAAATTCCTTGGCAATGTGGTTCATTTTCGATTAATCTTTTTTACCAAGATTATTCAGTTTTTCAGTTACCTTAGTAACGACTTCCTTTTGTGTGTCGATTTCTTTGGTCTTATTTTCTTGTTCTACCACATTCATTTCGATATTTTTTTCAGCTTCCATGATTTTCTGTTTTGCTTTCTCTATATCTTCATGGTAATCTTCGTTTTTGCCCTTAAGTTTTTTAAGATCTTTTTCAAGACCACTCAAACTTTTTTCTTCATCTTTCAATTCTTCAGCAACCACTTTTTTTCTTACTGCTATGAAGTAATCATACACAAGTTGTTTAAGGGATGCAGATTGTGATGGATTGTCCACTGAATTTACAAATGCTCCACCTAAGTCCACAAATACGTAAGCCGTAGCCATGTCTTTACCTTCATCAAATTTTGCGTACAAATCAACTGGCGAAGAACCATTTATCACAGGAATCTTGGTAGCCATCATAAAATATTCTTTTGCTTTACCATTTTCCTTGATCTTTCCGTATTCTTTCATCATTTCTTCAAAGGTCTTTTGAGCTAGTTTTTTACTTGCCCCAGGTATTTCTATGTAATATGCATTCTGTGGCCCTAGACTCATAGATATCTTTCTTTCTACAGCATCCTGAGATATAAGTCCATTGGCAAAACCTAGGAATAAAAAGATCATTACAGTTAAAATTGGTTTCATTTTCATTGATATTTTTAAAATTAATAAAATAATACTTTTTGTTAGACTCAAAAACTTACTAAATGCCACAAAATATTAGGTCAAAAATCATGTTTATCCCTTTATATTTTTTTGCAGGGCTCAGGCTTTTTTGGAGTTAAGATAATTTAATAGGCCATCATATTGGGATAAATCACCACCTGCCTTTTCTGCTTTTTCTTTAGCTTCTGTGGCCACTTTGATGGCTTTGTCTACTTCTTTGTTTAATATTAGGAAAGTACAATATGTGTTGAGTGATTCTTGCGTATCATTCTTTTCGTACAATTTTAAAGAGTAATCAATAGCATCCGAAATCATATCTTTATTATCCTTAAATGAAGATAAAATATCTTTCATGATGTAATTGTAATCATCATCTTCTTTGGATGTCTTTTTAGCTAAGCTTTTATATGCGGACCTATATTTGTCAATATTTTTTGATGACTTGTAATATTGCATGGAAGCTTTATACCCAAAAGTATCTGCATCATCTGGAAAAGTCTTCTTTGCTTTTTCTATCGTCTCTGTGAGTAAACTTTCCATTTCGTATTCTATCGCTTTCTGAACCGAAACCTGACATGCTGCCTTGCATTTTGTTTCATACAGCTCTTTACCTTCTTGTTTGATAAGTTTTGCTTTATTCGCAATGACTTGGTCAAATAACTTAGAATCTGAATCCATAGCCGCTTCCAAAACAAACTTTAATCGTTGATCTTCTGTGATAGCAGGATTAGAATTGAGGTAGTCATTTGAAATCTTTAGACTAGGTTTGCTTGCTCCGTTGAGTGCTTTAACGTAGTTATATACCAATTCAAAATCTCTATCTCCAGCATTATACTTTTCTTCAAACTGACCACTTTTATCAATCTTTTTAATGGCATCTGCTCCTATGGCTATCAATCCATCTGCTTGTTGGCCACCTGTGACATTCTTTACTAACTTACCATCGCCATCTAGAAACATAAGGGTAGGATAAGCTTTGACAGGATATTTATGACCAAAAGTAACACCATCTACCTCTTCCATATCCAATTTTAGATTGATGAAATTGGCATTAAAATAGTCACCTACTTTGGCTTGGGTAAATACATTTTTCGCCATGGCTTTGCAAGGACCACACCATTTTGCGTAAGCGTCTACAAAAAGCAATTTGTCTTCTGCTTTTGCTTTTGCCATAGCATCTTTCCAAGTTCCTTGAAAGAACTCAATTCCTTGAGCCTGACTCAAAAATGATAAAAAAGAAATAGCTACTACTAATAAAATATTTTTACTCATACCGAATCAGATAATTTTAAAAACTTGATGTGCCTTAATAACAAATTTATACATTATTTAGTTTCCAACCATTCGTCCGAATCACACTTCCCACTCCTTGCTTGTACGATATACCGTACCTTTAAACGTGGCAATGAGTGTCTTGTTTTGATTAAACAACTCGACTTCATAAAAGCCCAATTTAGTGTTTAGACCTTTTTCTTTTGCAATGGCTGTGATCTCATCTCCAAGCATTGCAGATTTGATATGTGAGATAGACGTTTCTACGGAGACTGATTTGATACCGTGACTGTTTGATGCAAAAGCAAGTGCGCTGTCTGCCATCGCATAGGTAATTCCACCATGACAAATGCCGAATCCATTGACCATATCTTGTTTTACTGTTGCTTTAAGGGTACAAAATCCGGGAGACAACTCTATAATTTGTATACCCATCCAATTGGAAAAATGGTCATTAGCCAACATAAGGTCTTGGATTATTTTATTTGCCTTGTCGTGCGAATCGCTCATTCTTGGGTATAAAGTTGGTATAAATCTTTCAAGTTGCGCCCCATACCATCATAATCAAGACCGTAACCTACTACAAATTTTTCTGGTATAATAAATCCAGGATATTGGGTAATGATCTCGTGTTTGTGGGCTTCAGGTTTGACCAAGATAGAAGAAAGAGAAACAGAAGCGGGCAGGAAAGTATTGAGTTTGGGAATAAAAGCTGCCATGGTATTGCCCGTATCTATAATGTCTTCGATAATGATGATGTGGCGATCTCTTAGTTCCAAATTTGGTGGCATATAGATATCGATCTTACCCGAACTCTCTGTACCTTGATAGGATTTTATTCTGACAAAATTTAATTCACAAGGGAAATCTAGTTTTCTTATAAGATCTGCTGCATAGATAAAGGCACCATTCATCACCACGAGAAACATGGGATACTTTTCATGAAAATCTTCTCTAATACTATCTGCTATCTCTTGTACTTTGGCTTCTATTTCATCCGCATTGATGTATTTTATAAAAGAAAGATCACCAATATTTATAATTTCGTCTTCTATTTTTTCTGTCATTTCAAACCATATTTGTCTATTAAATAAATCAAACTTGCCATAGCTGCTGCTCCCAATTCCAACTCGCGTTTATTGACTTTATCGATCGTGTCCGTACTTGTATGATGATAGTCAAAATATCGCTGAGAGTCAGGTCTCAATCCGATCAATAAACCTTTTTGTGATTTGAGCGGGCTGATATCGGCACCTGATCCTCCCATTTCAAAAATCAGGCCATAACTCTCTAATATTGGTAACCATTGACTGACATGTCTATAATATTGTTTAAAAACTGAGGTATCTGCTTCAAAACTAAATCCACGTGGAGAAAACCCACCTGAATCTGACTCCAAAGCTGCCAAGTGAAATTCTTTTTTACTATTGGATACTTCAGCATAAGTTCTCCCACCGGCAAGTCCATTCTCTTCATTAGAAAATAAGACGGCTCGTATCGTCCTTTTCGGTTTATAATCCATGGCCTGAAAAATCCGCAATACTTCCATCGCTTGGGCACAACCTGCACCATCGTCATGCGCACCTTGACCTACATCCCAACTGTCTAAATGACCTCCCACAACAATAATTTCGTCTGGAAACTCACTGCCCTTTATTTCGCCTATCACTGTAGGTGCAGGTCTCAGTCCTATCTTACGACAATTTGTTTTTGCATACACTTTTATATTGTCTTCTTTAAGACGTGCACTTAGCATTTCTGCATCATTGGTACTAATAGCTATGCCTGGTATTTTAGTAAGAGTATCTTTATACACTAAAACACCAGTATGTGGTACATCATCAAGATTTGTCGTCATAGAGCGAACTAAGGCAGCTACAGCGCCATATTCTGCCGCTTTGGATGCACCATAGACTCGCTGATCTACTGCTCCTCCATATGCTGAAAAAGTACGAATCTTTGTAGGGTCCATAGGTCTATTGTAAAAAACTATTTTGCCCTGTATCTTTTCCCTTCCTAGCGATTCTACTTCATCTAGGCTTTGGACTTCTATCACTTCTGCCATTAATCCATCTGAAGGAGTAGCTACAGAATTACCAAGTGACAATGCATTAAGCTTAATTTTTTCACCTTTATTGGATATTAATTCTACGACTTCATTATCTCCGCGTAACCAATAACTAGCTTCACAGGCTTGGTGGTAACTCTTTACACCTGGGATGGTCGCTAACATATCTTTGGTATAGTTTGCTGCACCCATGTAAGCTGGCGAACCAGCAATCCTCCCACCATGGTTCATACAAAGGCCTGAGAGCCATGGATAGACCTTACCATGAGCCAATGCCTGATCGTGAATTTTGCGAATCATGTGTACATCTTCATCTTGACAGTAAGTGCTGATGGTAAACGTCAAAAAAATATAGGAAATAAAAATAAACCTTATGGCCATGAAGCAATTTTAGGATGACAAAATACGAGTTACAAAGTTACAAAATTAATTAAAGTTTAAAAGATGATACGCGACATTGATTGATTTTCACTGTGACGTTTCTTATTTTTGTAATAACATTTCCTTTAGTTGTAAAATGTGGATTAAAGATATTCTAACTAATAAAATAAGGCAGACAACCAAATATTTGAACTGTTTTTTACGAATACATATACCATCTATATCGAATATAAAGACACAACTTACACGCCAAACTGTCAAATGGCAATAACTCAAAATATTACATCAAAGAATAAGCAGATTTGAAAAATAAATTTACGTGTGTGAACTGTTTGAATAAATAATGTTTTACAGAACATGTAGTTAAAGTACGCATATATTTGGCATTTGTGACATTTCTCCTACCAATAAATTTAGTAAATTGATTTATTTTAATATTTTTTTGAATAAAAACGAAAAAACACTTGCTAAATAATTTTTTATCTTTACCTTTGTGTTGCTTTTACAATAAGTAAAACAATTTGGTTTCATTTGGTTAGGGTTGAGGTAATGCACTTGTGTTACCTCATTTTTTTTGTCCTATTCAAATCATAAACCACCATTAGAATCCGTAAGCAAAACAAAAATGACGAAAATGACCTTGGAAGCATGTGTCGAAAGTGTGGATGAAGCCATCCATGTAGTAGAAAGTGGTGCAACCCAACTAGAAGTTTGTAGCAACCTAGAAAAAGATGGCTTGACTCCTGAGATTGCCTTAATCAAAGAGATCACTGAACAAGTCAATGTACCTGTAAAAGTGATGATAAGACTTAGAGCAGGAAATTTTACCTACCATAATGACGAGATTAAAAGTATGCAAGAAAGCATACAACAAATCAAATCTCTTCCTATTGCAGGTATAGTATTCGGTGCTACGGTAAATGATGCCAATGGAAATAGAATCATGGATATGAATGCTATCCTACAAATATGCAAAGCTGCTCACCCCATTCCTGTCACTATTCACAAAGCTATAGATGAATGCACGGATATGCTGAAAGAAGTGAGAGTATTAAAAACGGTGTCAAATATAGGATTTATCCTAACATCTGGTGGTGCAAAAACTGCCACTGATGGTAAAAAAATGATCGCCGCAATGCAAAATGAAGCGGGCAACCATATCCAAATCATTGCTGCGGGTAAAATACTTCCTTCCAATTTGCCGTCCCTCCACAAGGTGCTTAATCTAAATTATTACCACGGGAGAAAAATTGTGGGATGATTAAATGACATAAAAATAAACTTAAAAGCGAGACGCTTTTACTAGCCCAAGCTTAGCGAAGACGCTAAGCTTATCAGTTAAGGTGTAATATTTACGTCTTCCTTACTTGACACCTAGGTATTTATTCTGGAAAAAGAGTGCATATCCTACTGCCGATCTTTCACTTAACATTTTACGGTAATTTCGTTGGGAAATAGCATAAATGTCTACGTTTAGATTTGGTTGACCTAGGTATTCGTCTTTATCTTTCATGACTTTATTGTAATATTCCATTGCCTTGGCAGCATTGTCAAACTTTCTAATCAAGATCACCTGGGAATTGTCCGAAATATTGAGAGAAGCATCACCAAACTGTAATCGCTCTATTTTAAAATTCTTTTTGTTGTAATCTGATATGGCCACTTTTACATTGATATGTTTGGTCTCTTCCATATCGTAAGTGATGACCGTCACATAATGACCTTCAGATTCATCTTTTTGATATATCTTGTCTACATCTTGAATATTTGCTTGGGCAAAAGCATTTTTATCCCCACCTAAGAAACGCATAATTTCCTTTGCTTTAGACTGTTCAGGAGTATTCGGGTATGAGATGATCACATTATTTAACTCTTTAATGTATTCATCTTTTCCATCTCTGTTGCCTATACACATGGCTCTGATCAATGAGATCTTTGCTAGATGTGGATTGTTTTCTACCATGGTATTGGCAGATTTTTCTATTAGGTCTAAAGCTTGTGGGTATTGTCCTTTTTCGAAAAGGCTATAAACGGTTGCGTAATACTCATCTTGTTTGCTTGCCTTATTTTTATTTTTTGCATAAAAATTAGGATCATTCAAGATGGAAGCATATTTAGAATCAGGGTACTTTTGGATAATTTTATTTTTGTACTCTTCAGCCTTTGCGGTATTATTCAGATCCAAATAATCCAAGTATAAATAATAGTATGAATCCAACTCGTATGGTGTAGCTCCAAATCTAGCATGCATACCATCAAGGGTTTCAGCTGATTTATTGAAATTTTCAATTTTATCTCTAAACAACTTACCCAAGGTAAACATTGCAAGTGTGATCTTGTCGTTTACTTCTTGTTTTTTGATAGGATTACTAGGGAGTGTCTTTACAAAAGCATCATACTCCTCTTTGTCTGCTGCTTGCTCAAGACCATCTGATTCTTTTACCCGTTTTTCCTCTTCTGCCTCGACGGAATCGTCTGCCAAAGCTTTGCTTGACCTTCTCCAATCGTCTTCTAACTTTCTATTTCCCCATGTTTTGGTAAATTCTTCTTTACCTCTGTTTTTGGCTAATTTGTTGTATGCAAAAAAAGTACTGTTTCCGAAGTCTACGCTATTAGAGATCGTCATTTGTTTGCTGATGGTACCTTTTGTAGGTGTGGAAGGTGCCGCGATATTTCTATTTCTCTTGAGATATGGTGGTATATTTTTGGCTTGGTCTTCTTCAGACATTGCTGCAAAGTACAATAATGTATCTTGTGTATTGATAATACTAATATTGGTTGCGATATCTTTCAGGTTTGTCACATATTTCTGAACTTGGGCAAATCTTGGATCCGTTCCTTTGAGGAAAGTCATAGTCGTATCAAAGTAATTGGATGCTTGCATATATTTCTCTTGTCCATAATAAACTGAAGCTATTGAATAATATGCTTCTGCTTTCAGTTTTTGATCAGATGCATTATTAGCAATTGAACTTTTAAAATAATCAACGGCAGCTGTAATATTATTTTGTGATAATTCAATTTCAGCAAGTGTAAAATAAATCTGATCTTTTACATTGGCATTTTTGTCTTGTGTAAGCATTTTTTTGAGAGACTCTACTACTTGTTCTTTTGACAATTTACCGGTGATTAAACCATTCTTTGAAGCGGCAAGGTCAGCCATAAACTCCATTTTGGGGTCTCTGGCATCATCTTTTGATGCTGCAAAATATTCCATAGCAGCTGTGTTGTCATTAAGCAACTGGGACAATTGACCTGCGATGAAGGCGTATCTTGCCTTTAATTGTTTATTAGATGCATTCTCTATGGCCTCTTTTAATTTCGGTAATGCTTCGTTATATTTACCTTGTTTGATAAATAGATTTGCGTAGGTTGCTGTCACCTCAGCTTTCATATCATCATTGAGTGCCCCTTCTTCCAACTTTCTTAACAAAACTTCACTTGCATACCAGTTTTCTCTTTTGATATAGGTTTTGGCCAACCATAATATACCTTCTGAGTAAGCTGTTTTATCTTCCTCAGGTTTTTTGGGTACTGGAGGAATATATTCTTCTTCGGCTTCTTTATTTTCTGCCAATTCCTTATCGGTTGTCGGCTTCGCAATGACAGGTTTCTCTACCTCTGACTTAACAATGGTATCCGACTTAATCGTAGATTCCGTTTTTGGTGTTGTGGCTTTTTTGCTTTTACCACCTTTTTTCTTTTGTTTTTCACGTTCCTTTTTGAGTCTTTCACGCTCCTTTTCCTTCTCCTTTCTCTCCCTTTCTTGCGCTTCCTTTCTCTCTTTTCTCTCTTGGGCTTGAGTTTTTGCCTTTTCTTCTTTTATTTCTATCTTTTTTTCTCTCTCCGCTTCTTTTTTCTTCTCCGCTTCTTTTCTTTCTTCTTCTTTTATTTTTTTTGCAGCCTTACCTGTTGGTTTTTTGCTTTTGTAATTACGACCATAAGGATTGGAAGGATTAAAATCTTCTTGAAAATACTGTAAAGTCTCTTCTGCTGTTTCGTATTCTTGTTTTAGGTACTGAGCTTTTGCCATCATCACATAACAATCATCTACCCAATCACTAGGCTCATGTAGCTGGGCAACGGTAGTCACTTTATCGATGATCTTATCCATTTCTGCTTTGACCATTTTAGGGTTATCGACAGAGATAAAGTCTTCTACCTCAAGTATTTTGTTATAATCATCTACATTTGCTAGACGCAGTAGGATCATACTTTCTCGCAGGATTTCTTTGGCATTCCAGTAACCATTGTAGTACGCAGTGGTATTTTGGTATGCTTTGCCCAACTTGGAAGTTTCGTTGCGTTTCTTTTTAGTAACACAAGATATCAGGATGACACTGAACAGAATAAGCAGGAAAAAAAATCTATATAATTGTTTCAAAATATATTACTATTTGTTTTAATATTGTAATCAGCGTGCAAAGATAATGCCTTATTTTATTAAATAAATATAAAAATTGCTGCACGAAAGCATTTATATAACTATTTTTGCGGAAAATTATTTTATTTTTTTATCAAAATAATGTCCATGCCGGACGGATTGCCCGTAAAAAGAAAATTGTGGGACAGATTAAGGGATAATTATCGGATATCAATACTCGATGATGAGAACCTAGAAGAAGTAGGATCATATAATCTGTCGCTACTCAGTTTCTACATTTTTATAAGTGTAGTGGCTTTGTTTTTGTCTGTGCTTGTGATCTCATTTATTGTTTTCACACCTGTCAAAAGACTGATCCCTGGTTATGGTGATATCAAAGATAATAAAAAATTTATAGAGCTGTCCCGCAAAGTAGATGCCCTAGAAGAAGAAGTCAAGGCCTACGATGTGTATACCAATGGATTAAAGAATATGCTTACGGGAGGCATTCACAATTCGAGTGTAGAGAAAATAGACTCGATGGAAGCGCTCAAGAATATTCCGCCTGAAATGATCAATCAGGCTGATGTACTGGAGTCTAAGAGAGCCAAAGAACTCAATTTCTTAAAGTTTGCGGTACCTGTGTCTGGTAAAATTTCAGCTAGGTTTAAACCAGATATCCAACATTATGGTGTAGACATCCTAGCTGCCAAAGACTCACCAATCAAATCCATCATGGATGGTATCGTGATCAATGCAGACCAATCGATAACTACTGGTAATAGTGTATTTATACAACATACCAAAAACCTTGTTTCTGTCTATAAGCACAACTCAGCCTTACTTGTAAAAACGGGTGATATCGTCAAAACAGGTCAAGTAGTAGCGATCATAGGTAATACAGGCGAAATGTCTACTGGTCCACACTTACATTTCGAGATGTGGTACGATGGTAAATATATCAATCCTGAAAATTACCTTACATTTAATTAGTCATTCAATATCTTTGTTAATATGAATCTAGATTTAAAAAACGTTAAAGACGAACACGGTCAGAACCTAAGCCCGGTACTTCCCGAGCACGTAAAAAATTATCTGATCGATATCGATGGTACTATCTGTGATGATGTACCCAATGAAGAACCAGAAAGAATGGCGCATTGTGTGCCATATCCTGATGCGCTCGAAATCTTGAATAAATGGTATGATGAAGGGCATATCATCACATTCTTTACATCGAGAACAGAAGAGCACAGAGAAATCACTGAAACATGGCTTAAAAAAATCGGCTTTAAGTATCACGGCTTATTGGTGGGTAAACCAAGAGGCGGTAACTATCATTGGATAGATAATCACTTAGTGAAAGCCACAAGATTTAAAGGTAAGTTTACAGATCTTGTTAAGAAGAATGCCACCATAGAAGTATTCGAGTCATAAAAAACTAATATTAGAGCGTATCACTACTGGCTATGACCAAATAGTGATGCTCTCTGATTTTATCCATCCATACGTCTATACCTATGTTATCTCAGAAAAGCAAAATATTTGTGACTGGAGCTACTGGCTTTTTGGGGAGTTACATCGTGAGACAGTTATTAACGGATGGCTACGAGGACATCACCTGTCTGACTAGATCCAATAGTCAAAAAGAACTTACCTCTGATTTTTACCAAAAAGTAAGCTGGATAGAAGGTGATATTCTAGATGTCCCTTTTCTCATCGAAACCTTACAAGGGATGGATTGCATCATACATGCTGCGGCTGTAGTTACATTTTCTACCAAGGATAAAAAGAAAATGATACAAACAGCATCTGATGGCACTGCAAATCTTGTCAACATAGGCCTGGATTGTGGTGTACAGAAATTTGTCCATATAAGCTCAATAGCTGCCATAGGTCGCAGAAAACAAGAAGAGGACATCTCAGAAAAGATGATGTTTAGCCATAGCAAGTATGATACTACCTATGGACTATCAAAATTTCTTGCAGAACAAGAAGTATGGCGTGCTCATGCAGAAGGGCTGAATGTGACCATTCTCAATCCATCTATGATCTTGGGTGCAGGCAAATGGTCATTATCGTCTGTACAAATATTCTCTAAAGTAAAAAAAGGTATCTCTTACTACCCTAGTGGCACGAATGGTTGGGTAGATGTGAGAGACGTGGCCAAAGCAGCCGTCATGTCGGTAAGTGAACAGCATGATGGTGAACGATTTATCATTAGTGCTGAAAACCTTACTTACCAATCCATCATGCAAGATATCGCCACTGAACTCAAGGTAAAAGGACCAGAAAAAAAGGTGAATCTAAATCTAGCAGGTATTGTTTGGAGACTAGAAGCACTACGATCGTATATCACTGGTAAAAACCCTGTCATCACAAAGGAGACTATCCAAAGTACTTCTGTTACTGCGAGGTATGACAACACCAAATCTAAGGAAGTGCTAGGTCTTACCTATCGTCCTATCAAAAACTGCATTCAAGAAAGTTGTCAAGTATTCAGTGATACTGAAAGTAAGGGATTCGGGATATTTTGAAGAAATGCTTTAAATGTTTTAATTGCTGATGCCGCTGAAGCTGCACACGATTGCTTGAATTGTGGATTTGCTTATTTAGGGGTTTGCTTCGCATTGTTTAGTATCCGATTTTAATGAGGACTAATTGTTTTTTTTACCACTAAGGAGACTAAGGGTTTCACTAAGGGGAACTTTATAAATTGTGGAAATGCTTTATTTGTTGATGCTGCTGAAGCTGCACACGTTTGCCGATGCCGCTGAAACTGCACACGATTGCTTTTGCAGGGTTTGCTTCGCATCATGTAGAAGTCTTACTCATCCCCTAACCCCTTCTCACGCTAAGGCAGTGACGCGGTCTTAAAAAAGCTACCGTTTACACACAATTAGGGGGGAGAGTTTTTTAGTCTGTATCCCACCATTAAAGTTTGAAATTTTTCATACCCCCATTTGTATGTTATTGTACCTGGCTTTCGTTGTGAAGCATACCCTTTCCATCCTCCGATTCT
>JBGSOH010000285.1:0-3677 GCA_041739205.1 Saprospiraceae bacterium | reverse complement strand
GCATATTTTATTTTTGTTGCTTCATCAACTCTCATGTACTTATCCATGATTTTGAGTGATGTTTCGCGTATTTCTATTTTTGCAGGATTGAGGGTATTGACCACTTGTTTGATGGCAGAAGCAGGTAGATACTGATTTGTTCTCCCAGGAAAACCAAAAACCATAGTGAAGTCGCCTTCAGCTACGCCATCCATGGATATTGGTAGGAAATGTTTTGGTTTGTAGGGAACATTATCTTTTGAGTATTCAGCAGGTTTATTGTCTTTTCCAGCATAAATTCTGAATAATGAAAAATCTCCTGTATGACGTGGCCAAATCCAATTATCTGTATCAGAGCCAAACTTTCCAATAAATTCAGGTGGCGTACCCACGAGTCTGACATCTTTATATATGGTAGTCACAAATGCAAAATACTGATTTCCATCAAAAAAAGGACGAATGATGACTTCTTGATAACTTTCGAGCTTATATGTCTTGCGCACTTCTGCAAGGTTTTTGTCCACTATAGATTGTCTTTCGGTTGCAGACATTTGGTCAGTCACGCCTACCAATACTTTTGCCGTGACATCATCAATATAGTCAATAAAAGTAGCTGTGAGTCCAGCATTTGGAAGCTCTTCACCATGGTCTTTTGCCCAAAATCCATTTTTAATAAGATTGTTTTCGACGGACGAGTGTGACTGAATGGCGCCGTATCCACAATGATGATTAGTAAGGAGTAATCCATCAGGTGAGATAATTTCTGATGTACAGAAACCACCGAAATGTACGATAGCATCTTTTAGCGAACCTTTATTGACGCTGTAAATGTCTTCAGCAGATATTTTCATACCCATGCTTTTCATCTCCTTTTCATTCAGTAGTTTGAGTAGGTGAGGCAACCACATGCCTTCTCCTGCGTATGAAATTCCAAAAGTAAAAAGCAATAATGCGGTAAATAATGACTTTAATGATTGTAACATATATAAAAACAATTTTAAGTAAAAATTAAATTGATAAGCAAAAGTAAAAAAATAACGTCAAAACTTGGGTAAAACTTGTTTTTTATTGCTCTTATGCGGAATTATTGATGAAGTTTTCAGAATGCTTTCTCTTGGGTCCTGAATCTTGCGCACTTTCTACTTTTTAATAAATGAGCTTTTCAGATTGTTATCAATATCTCATTGTCCAAAGTTGATAAAGTATATGTGAAGATTTTGAATTATAGAAACATGATTTTGCATAACAAATGTTAGGGAAGTGGGTTAGTACATTGTTAATAGATTATTATGCCATTGTTTATAAATTAATAATTATAACTAATTATTATAAAAATATGTAACATTTTGTTCGTATATTAAAAATCCTATTTGTACCTTTACAGTATTAATTTACACATAAAACTTTTCATCATGAAAACAGTACAAAAACAGTACAAAAACAGATAATTACCTTTTAGCTGCCGTAAAAGGTTTACTAAGTAATTTTTATCTCATGGCAGTACCCATTTTATTTCTTTTTGTGACATCTTGTGGTAAACAAGAAGCAATTGATACCCCAATGTCAAATGCTACAACCGAAACAAGAGGTGTTTGTGACCAATCAGGCTGTCTAAATCCAACTATAATTATTTATACAAAGGACTTTACCATTAATGGTTGTGTAGTCACTGCTACATATACTGTGACTATATGCCCAAATCGTATTAGAATTTCTGATATGTCTTATACTTTCGCCAATTCTGCAGCTTGTAATAGCACAAATCAAATTTGGAATCAATATTATTTGAATGGACAGTCGCTCATTGCTAATGAAGCAATCAATGTTTTCTACAATGAGATTACACTACTTATTGAAACCGAAGTTATTTCAACACTTCCAGCCAACGGCACACTACTACCTCTCTTACAATGGGTAGAAACTAAATGCCATACAGTTTGTGTAATAGAAACAAAATTTGAAGATTTACCTTCTTTCTTCGAATTAAAGCAAGTTCAATGCGGTGTTGGCTGTTGTATACGTGACACAGAGTTAATTATAGTAAACGGCAAAGTCGAAAAAGGCGAGTCCCTAATAGTTAATCTTGGTGTGTGTGACCCAATAACAGTTAGATGTAAAGGTGTATTATTATCTGAAACTTGTAGTCCTGCTTGCACTAGAATAAGGTAAATTTAAGATATATTTTGTTTTAACTAAATCGAACTGCTAAGTGATTACAGTTTTTGTTCTTAGCAGTTCGATAAAAATGTCAATGTAATGAAAATTTTCTTTTCAATTATAATTATTCTTATTGGTTTAAAAGCAAATGCTCAGGTAGGTCCACCTTTGCGTCCTTTTGAAAAAATAAATTATACAGGTATAGCTCCTATCTGGCACGAAGCTGTTTATAATAAAAACGTATTGAGTGATACATTGGACGGATATAATCATTTCCAAATTATAGAAGGGTTATCTCCAATAATTATTGAAGACAAAGTCATAACCGCCTATCTTCAAAGTGGACCAAGCCATGGATTTTATGGTGGTTATATTGAATGTAGAGATATCAATAGTGGCACTCTATTATGGTCACATAGTTATGGTCAGCATGATGGGCACCACCAAGAAGTGACGAGACTGATGTATATCGAAAATGGTCAATTAGTCACCATCAATCAGCTGAATAGAGATGCTTTTGACAAAAACTATGAAAAATCATATTTCCCTAGGATGATCATAAGCAAACGTGTGTATGATCCAAATTCAGGAAGTATTATCTCTTATGAGCACAGACCATTTGATGATCTTGGTGTTTATGATACAAATTATAATGTTGTATTTTTTTCACGTAACTTTAGTTTTTATAAAGAGGGGAAAAATATTCGATATATATACCAATCAAAGGGCATTAATAAGGATGTTATCAATAGTGTATTACTGGACCAATCAGGTGCCTTGATATCTAAAGATACTCTTTTATTTGCGGACCTTTCTTATTATTTTAATTTCACGCAATTACATGAAGATACATTGCTTAGTATTCAGTTTTTGGGTAATCCTTATTCACTAGTGTTTCATTATTTGTCGCCTGATCTCAAACTTTATAAAACTGTAACATCAAATTATGTTTTCGACAAATTACCTGGCTATAATTTTTTAAAGAAGGTTTCAGGTGATAAAACTAAATTATTATTTAACAATCTACGAAATGATTTTTATCCAAATAGCTATTATGAAGTCTTTATTTTTGATGTGCAATCAGGAGAGTTAACAAAAAAAGTCTCTTTCAAAGATATGTATGCAGAGTGGGGATATGAGTTATTAAACTGGGAAGATCCTGTAGATTCTATACTAGTAATACACGGAAGATTTAAAGATAAACCACAAACAAACGAAACATACAGTGCGCTTAATTTTTTAAAAGTAGGCGATATTGATAGCTTTTCATTGATTAGAGAGTATGAACCTACAGACTTACTAAGATTAGCCGCACCTTATGATTTTATAAAATTATCTGAAGAAAAATATTTAATTTATTTTGTTGAGAGAGGACTTAGAACAAATCCCATCACAAACAAAATAAATGGGTTTGATCGAAACGGCGTCGCACTTAGTATGATGTTATTAGATTTAAATGATCTTGGTCTTCTTTCTAGTACTGAAGAAGCAAATTCTATTAACTTGGATTTAGAAATATATCCTAATCCTAGCTCGGATAT
>JBGSOH010000261.1:0-3687 GCA_041739205.1 Saprospiraceae bacterium | reverse complement strand
AGCGCAACCGCGGCCGCTTCTTGAATTGGTTTAAACATACCAGAATCCATATTACTTTTGAATGTCATGATGGTGTCTATATACGGTTTTGCACCCACGACTGCACCTACACGCCAGCCAGCCATATTGTAACATTTGCTTAGAGACACGAGTTCTATAGCGCAATCTTCCGCTCCAGCGACATTAAAAATACTAAGCGGATGGTCATTGAGAATAAATGCATATGGGTTGTCGTGACAAATGAGTATCTGATGTTTTCTAGCGAAATGTACTAGTTTCTCGAAAAAAACAAGATCGGCTTTTGCGCCTGTAGGCATATTTGGATAATTAATCCACATCAGTTTTACCTTACTTAAATCTTGTTTTTCGAGTGCATCAAGATCAGGTTTCCAGCCAAGATGCTCTATTAATGGCATATCCACCGCAATGCCACCTGCTAGTTTTGTACACATACCATATGATGGGTAGCCAGGATTTGGTACTAATACTTCGTCACCAGGATTTAGAAAAGACATACTCACATGCATGACTCCTTCTTTGGATCCTATAAGTGGTAGAATCTGCGTATTGGGATCAGGATGATAGTCAAAATGACGGCTATACCAAGACGAAAAAGCGCTTCTGAGAGATAGAATACCCTTGTAAGATTGATATTTGTGTGCGTCTTCATGGGCAAGTTCTTCCACTAGTTTGTCCGTTACAGATGGGTGTGGTTTTAAATCGGGACTACCTATGCCAAGATTAAGCACAAGTGCGCCACCGTCTTTGTTCATGGTGTCAATTTCAGCTAGTTTCCCAGCAAAATAGTAGGTTGTCACATCATTCAATCTATTGGCTGCTGTTATGATCATGCTATTATGGTTGTATTAAGTGAATGTTGTTTTTCAAGGATGGAAGAGATATCTGCGCTTTTGTAAATACCAGTCTCCTCGCATTCAAAAGTCAATTCTTTAAGATCTTCCTTCAATCCTAAGTATTGGTCAATGTGGTCAAACTCTATATCTAAGTGAAAAAAGTACTCTCGAAAACTACCCACTACAGGGAATGACTGAAGTTTGCTCATATTTAGATCATGTTGTTGTATAACTTGAAGTACTTTCAGCAATTGACCTTTTTTGTCCTGCACCCTGATGTAAATCGAAGCTTTGTCTGCATCTGTAGGTGGAGCGGTTTTTTCTTTGGTGACAATAAAAAACCTTGTATAGTTTGTTTTGCTTGTTTCTATACTTGGCTGTAGCACTTGGAGGCCGTACAATTCTGCGGCTACTGTGCTTGCAATACAGGCTTTGGATACCTTGTCTTTATCTGCCACAATTTTTGCACTAAGCGCAGTATCTTCTGATTCTATCAGTTTCCAGTTTGGGTAGTTACTTAGGAATTGTCTGCATTGATTGATGGCCATAGGATGCGAAGCTACTTCTTTGATATCTTCTATGGACGCACTATTTATGGCCAATAAATTATGTTTTATACGAAGGTAAATTTCACCACTTACCCAGAATCCATTTTCTCTCAGAATGCGGTAATTTTGTAAAATGGTACCAGCAATTGAGTTTTCAATAGCCATGACAGCTACATCTGCTGTACCGTCACGAAGCAAATCAGCGAGTATATCGAAAGAGTCAGCAGGAATTAATGATAACGTCCTGTCTGGCCAATATCTCTTGGCTGCTACATCGTGAAATGATCCAGGATAACCTTGAATGGCCACTTTTAATGTTTTTTCGTTGCTCATAACACCTAAATCTTAAACGGTTAAAACGAAAAAAGGAGCCTGTTTTTACAACAGAACTCCTTTTTATTTTTGACACACATACAAACAAAAGTCCTGCTACTCTATTTTAAAATAAAAGTACCAAAAATAAAATGCCGCAAATGTGGATTGATTCAACTTCATGGCACAAACTTATACTATGCAGATTTAATAACCAAACGAAAGTCTATAAAAAGTTTATTTTGGTAGCAAAAAGACTAAAACTGCCATCTAAATGGTATGAATATTTGGAAATTGGAAGGTATAAAAAATATTCAAAGCCATGAAATAGTAGATATTTACATCGCCTTTCAAGATGCTCTTCATGCAAAATAGCCAGTGGAATCTATCTAAATTCGGCACATTCCGCTAGGTATATGAATCGATAGTCAGCGGAATCTATGTTTATTTATGAGATTCCGCTGGCTATTTTGTATACAATATATATTTAAACACCTGATATACAGATAAATAAACTAATTCGTTCCTTTATTGAGTCCACGTTTATTGAGTAATGGTTCTATGCTAGGTTGTTGTCCCCTAAATTTTATGTAAAGTTCCATTGGGTCTATGGTGCCACCTTTGCTTAGTATGTTTTTTCTAAAAGATGATGCAGTTTCAGCATAGTAAATACCTTTTTCCTTAAATAAGGCAAATGCATCAGCATCCAACACTTCAGACCAAATGTAGCTATAGTATCCCGAAGAATATCCACCTGCAAAAATATGGCTAAAATACGTACTTCGATACCTTGATATGATCTCTGGTATTAAACCTAAGTTCTCAAAAAACGTATCTTCAAATGCAGAAACATCTTCTACATTTGCTTGACCACTGAAAGTGTGGTAAGCCATGTCTAAAAGTGATGCAGCAAGATATTCGACAGTGGCAAATCCTTGACCAAACTTACTGCTTTTGTCCATCTTTTTTATGAGTGATGCAGGTATTGGTTTGCCTGTGATGTGATGGAAAGCATAAGATTTAAGGACTTCAGGTTCGGCAGCCCAGTTTTCCATGATTTGGGATGGTAATTCTACAAAATCTGTGGGCACATTCGTTCCAGCAAGGGTTGTATAATGTACATCTGAAAGCAAGCCATGTAAAGCATGTCCGAACTCATGAAAAAATGTGATCACCTCGTCAAATGTCAACAAAGAAGGTATCTCGCCCGTAGGTTTTGTAAAATTACATACGATAGAGATGACGGGTAAGACTCGTTTACCACCGTCTTTTTTTTGCTCCATAAAACTCGTCATCCAAGCGCCACCTTGTTTGCTGTCTCTAGGGAAAAAGTCGAGATAAAGAATTCCAGTCAACTTACCATTGGACTCTCTCATTTCATAGGCATGAGCTTCGGGATGATAAGTGGGCAGCCTTTCATTTAAGGTAAAGTTGATGCCATACAGTTTATTTGCCACATCAAAAATCCCTTTCTGCACATTCGATAGTGCAAAGTATGGTTTCATTTCTTCTTCGTCGATGTCGTACTTCTGTTTGCGAAGTTTTTCTGCATAATATCTCCAATCGAAAGCATGAAGCATAAAATTATTGTCTTCTTCCAATATCATTTTCTGAAGATCATTTGCTTCATTTTTAGCCATCTCCAATGCGGGTTGCCACAATTTGGTAAGCAATTCTTGTACTTGATCGGGAGATTTTGACATCTGCTCTTCGAGTACATAATGTGCATGACTTTGATACCCTAGCAAACTAGATTTCTCAGCCCTGAGTTGCACCATTTCCTTTACGATGGCATTGTTATCATTTTTATCACCGAGATTACCTTTGTTTGTATAAGCTGTCCAAATCTCTTTGCGCAGCATCCTATTTTCGGCATATTGGAGAAAAGGTATCACACTCGCATTTTGCAAAGTAAACACCCATTTTTCAGGCATA
Source organism: Saprospiraceae bacterium (assembly GCA_041739205.1). GTDB lineage: Bacteria > Bacteroidota > Bacteroidia > Chitinophagales > Saprospiraceae > OLB9. Next base: position 38 of record JBGSOH010000261.1, on the reverse strand, counting down.
TTGTGCGTTTCAGCTGTATCTTTTGAGGCAGATATGAT